>VEQB01000023.1 GCA_018883485.1 Bacteroidota bacterium | reverse complement strand
ATGTTACACTGGCCCGTGGATTAAGCTATTATACAGGCGCAATTGTTGAAGTAGTAGCCAATGCGGGAAGCTTTAAACCGAGCATTGGCGGTGGTGGTAGGTACGACAACCTAACTGGCATCTTTGGCTTACCAGATGTTTCTGGAGTGGGTATTTCTTTTGGCTTAGATAGAATTTATGATGTGCTAGAAGAGTTAGATTTATTTCCAGCCCACCTTAAAAAACTAGAAACCAAATTACTCTTTTGCCATTTCGACGAAGAAACTAGATTACACGCCCTTAATTTGTGTGCGACTTTAAGAAAACAAGGAATTGCAGCAGAAATATATCCAGACCTCACCAAGAAAATTGCCAAACAATTAGATTATGCAAACAAACTTCAAATTAGCCATGTTTGCATTGTTGGTAGTGAGGAAATGCAAACACAAAAATACAAATTAAAGAACCTAAGTAACGGTCAACAACTTGAGTTAAGTGCGCAAGAACTCATACAACATTTATAAAAATTATGGAGACTCCATTTGAAATAGGATTTAACTTTGGCTACAATGATTTTTTTAACGCCATCCGTTTAGAACAACCTATGAAACTGCATGCAGAAGCAGTTACATGTATTGAGAAGGGAAGAAAATATCTCGATCAAAAATTAAAAAATAGTGATGAGGCATTTTATGGCATCAATACAGGATTTGGCTCTTTGTGCAACACTGTTGTTTCTAAAGATGATTTAAGTAAACTCCAAGAAAACTTATTGCTCTCGCATGCTTGCGGTACAGGCGCTCATGTACCACAGCACATTGTAAAATTAATGCTGGTATTAAAAGTGCAAGGCCTTAGTTATGGCTTTAGTGCAGTGCAATTACAAACGGTTCAAAGATTATTAGACTTTTATAACCATGATATTGTTCCTGTTGTTTTTGAGCAAGGTTCTTTAGGTGCGAGTGGCGACCTTGCCCCTTTAGCGCATATGGCCTTACCATTAATTGGCAAAGGAAGAGTTTGGGTAAAAGAAAATGGCACTTATGTTATAAAAGAAGCAGCAGAAGTACTTAAAGAAAAAGGGTGGGAGCCCATTATTTTACAAGCCAAAGAAGGTCTAGCATTAATTAATGGCACTCAGTTTATGAATGCCTATGCCCTGCATATCATTATAGAATCTGCCAGCTTATCTGCCTGGGCAAATGTAATTGCCAGTGCCTCTATAGATGCTTTCAATTGCAGATTAGAACCCTTTACAGACTTGGTTCATAAAGCTAGAGGCCATGCTGGCCAAATAGCTGTTGCCGATAATATTAGAAAAATATTAGGGGATAGTAAAATTGCGCTTGAACCAAAAACAAGCGTGCAAGACCCTTATGCCTTTCGTTGTATTCCACAAGTACATGGCGCCTCACGAGATGTGGTAGCCTTTGCTAAAGTAACTATGATTACAGAATTAGAATCGGTTACAGATAATCCATTGGTATTTCCAGACGAAGACAAAATTATAAGTGGAGGAAACTTTCATGGGCAACCCCTTGCCTTAGCCTTAGATTTCTTAGCCATTGCCTTGGCAGAATGGGGAAGCATAAGTGAACGCAGAACCTATCAATTAATATCTGGACAACGCGGCTTACCTCCATTTTTAACAACAAACCCAGGCTTAAACTCTGGCTTTATGATTCCACAATACACCGCTGCTGGTATAGTGAGCCAAAACAAACAATTATGCACCCCTGCCGTTGTAGACAGTATTGTAAGTAGTAACGGACAAGAAGACCATGTGAGTATGGGAGCTAACGCAGCCACCAAAGCCTTGCGGGTGCTAGAAAATGTGTACACTATTTTAGGAATAGAACTGATGTGTGCTGCCCAAGCATTAGAATTTAGAAAGCCTTTAAAAAGCTCTGAAATGATTGAAACTATACTTGAAGATTATAGAGAAGTGGTTCCTAAATTAGAAGAAGATAGATTTTTACACGACGATATTATAGCCAGTGTTGCCTTTATAAAAAGCAAATATTTACCCGGATTTTAAGTATGGAATTACTACAACAAAAAGACATTAAAGACCTTATAGAAATTGCCATTAGAGAAGACATTGGCAGTGGCGACCATAGCTCCTTAGCCTGCATTCCCGCAGATAAACAAGGTCATGCTTATTGCATAGCCAAAGAAGATGGCGTTATTGCAGGTATTGATTTAGCGGGCTATATTTTTAAACGCATAGACCCAAGTATTAGGTATGAACCAAAAGTTAAAGATGGTGACTACATTAAAACTGGAGATTTAATCTTTGATGTTTTTGGTTCAGACATAAGTATTCTAACGGCAGAGCGCTTGGTGTTAAATTTTATGCAACGCTTAAGTGGTATTGCTACACAAAGCAGAACCATTAGCACACTTCTAAAAGATTACCATACCACCGTATTAGATACACGTAAAACTACGCCAGGTATGCGCGTGTTAGAAAAGTGGGCAGTAAAACTTGGTGGCTGTAATAACCATAGAATAGGTTTATATGATATGATTATGATTAAAGACAATCATATAGATTTTGCGGGCGGCATACAGCAAGCCATAGAAAAAACACACCAATATTTAAAGTTTAAAGGCTTGAACCTAGACATAGAAATAGAAACTAGAAACTTGGATGAAGTAAAAGAGGTGATGCGAATTGGTGGCGTTAATCGCATTATGTTAGATAATTTTAACCCTACTTTGTTAAAGGAAGCTGTAGCCTTAATTAATAAAAAATTTGAAACTGAGGCCTCTGGAGGCATAACTTTGGCTACCATAAAAGATTTTGCAGAATCTGGGGTAGATTTTATCTCCGTGGGCGCTTTAACGCATTCTAGTAAGAGTATCGACCTAAGCCTGAGAGTTTCAAAATAGGAAGTTTTCTTAATATTTAAAAAAAATAAAGTTTTTACTTGCGTATATGCAACTTTTTACCAACTTCGTAACTCTTAAAAGAAACTAAACTTAAAAAAAATATGAAAAAGTTTTTCAAAACAGGTATGGCCGTAATGATTGGCCTTTCATTAACTTTCACTGCTTGTAAAAAAGATGAAAGTAAAACTGACGGAGGAAATAACAACGGTACTCCAACTGTAACTGTTCCTCAATCTCAAAAAGCAACCGTTATTTATTTTGGTGGAACTTGGTGCCCTCCTTGTGGTGCTTATGGCAAACCAGCTAAAGAACAAATTAAAGCACAAACTGGTAACAAAGCTGTAATTATTTCTTGCCAAGTAGGTAATGACCCTATGGCTAATGCTGATGCACAAGCTTTAAGCGCATTGTTTAACCCAAGTGGTGTTCCTGCTATGTACCTTGGTGGTGCTGATGATGTAATCAATGCAATGATTGGCGGTAGCTCTAATACCGGTACTCAAGCTATTTCAACTGTTGGAACTATCGCTGCAAAAACTGCAAAATCTAATGTTGTTCTTTCAGTAAAAGAAGTTGATGGTTTACAAGAGTGTACTGTAGATGGAAAATTCTTTGCAGATTTAACTGGTGAGTATTATGCTGCTGGTTACTTATTAGAAGATAAATTAAACCATGCGCAAGCATCTGATAACAGTATCGAAAAAAACATCCATTATAATGTACTTCGTTCTAAGTGGGGTGAAGATGTAAAAGGAGAATTAATTAAGGCTAATCCTAAGAAAGATGAAACTTTCTCTAAGAAAATGGCTTTCTTTATTCCTACTACTTCAGTTAAAGAAAATTGTGCTATTGCTGTAGTTATCTGGAAAAAACAAACTGATGGCAAATGGACATTGTCTAACTCTTCTTACATTCACTTAAAGTAAGATAGGTTTTTAAAACAAAACATTAAAAAGTCTCGGCTGAAAAGTCGAGACTTTTTTTTATGCTTGTACCATGAGTTGGCCCATTTATATTAAAGGTTTTAAAGCCTATTTGCAGTTAGAAAAATCGCTGGCGGCAAACTCTATAGAAAGCTATATGCGCGATGTAGCTAAACTGCATCAGTTTCTACAAATAGAAAATAGTGACGCAGGACCAACCCAAGTTAGTATATCTCAACTACGCAGCTTTGTAAAATATATTAGCGAGTTAGGTTTAGAAGCTAGCTCCCAAGCAAGAATTGTAAGTGGTATTAAAGCCTTCTTTCATTACTTATTAATGGAAGATGAAATAAAGAAAAATCCTGCAGAACTATTAGAAGCGCCACGCCTAAAACGCGCCTTACCAGATGTATTAGATACCCATGAAATTGATGCCATGGCCGCAGCCATAGACCAGACCAAAGCAGAAGCTTTACGCAATAGAACTATTTTAGAAACCATGTTTAGTTGTGGCCTAAGGGTAAGTGAAACCGTTAACCTTGGCATTACCCAAATTTTTGAAGAGGAAGAATATCTAAAAATTAAAGGTAAAGGAAACAAAGAACGCCTAGTTCCCATTGGCAAAACAGCCCTTTATTGGATAAACCTTTACCGCAAAGAACAACGCAATCTGCTTGAACCAAAACAAGGTTGTAACGACATTCTTTTTCTAAATAGACGAGGCGGCAAACTCTCTCGCGTAATGGTATTTTATATCCTAAAAGAACTGGCCCAAAAAGCAGGTATAAAAAAGAATATTAGTCCGCATACCCTACGCCACAGCTTTGCCACAGCATTGGTAGAAGCCGGTGCCGACCTCAGAGCTGTGCAACAAATGTTGGGACACGAGAGCATTACCACCACAGAAATCTATACCCATCTCGATAGAGAATACTTGAGAGAAGTGGTACAATCTTTTCATCCAAGATCTAAATCTTAGAATTTTAATCCTTTAAACTAACTCCAGTTGGAAACGCAAAAACCCGATAAAGAAATCTTGTTAAGTTTGGTTCAAACCAAAATGCCTTTTGGCAAATACAAAGGAACGCTCTTGTGCGACCTGCCAGATTTCTATTTAGAATGGTTTGCTGCACAAGGATTCCCTAAAGGAAAATTAGGCATGCAATTGAGCACGGTTTATGAGATTAAGTTAAATGGATTACACGATATTCTTAAGAAACTTAAGACTATCGCATGAGATAAATCTTACCTGTATTGCCTGAAAAATGAAGGGCTTCATCCTTTGAACGGGTTGCTCTATATTCAATTTCCTGACCTTCAATTCTGGTAAATACTTGATATAAATAAATACCGTTTGCCAACTTATCGCCGTATCTATCTGTGCCATCCCAAGCAAACTCACTTATATTGTTACCAACTCTTATAGCACCAAATTCTTCCTTATTAATTTCTCTTACTACTTTACCATTCATGGTTAAAATACGTATCAGCAATTGGTCTGGCACCTTTGAACCTGTTAAGGTAAATACAAAACGCATTTGGGTGGTAAACGGATTAGGGTAAGGATAAAACTGTGTAATAGAACTCTTGCCAATTACATTAAAGTCGACCTCATAATCATTAGCCCCCGCCAAGTTACCACTGGCATCTTTGGCCTTAACTTTTAAGGTATAAATACCATCTTTTAGCCCTTTAGGGGTATATTCTAATTGGGCTAAATTTTGCGCATCAGTAGCTGGCTTAAACCTAACCTCTGCGCTATTTAAAGCAATACGCTCATAATCGAATTGGGATGGCCTTTGTAAAAAAAGCTCAAAGGTGCTGGTATCTTGTTGCAATAAAAAAGGATTCTTATCAGTGGCACTAATTCTTATCAATGGATTAGGTGAAACAATATCTCCATTGAAAATTCTTTGTCCATCAAAGGTAACTTCCAAGTAAGGGTTTTGATTATCGCGTTCAACCACAAATTCTTTACTAAAAAAGTTATTGGTATAGGTGCCCTCTGCTAACAGCTGTTTATCGTTAATATTTAATTCGAAGCTATGTTTTCCCTTTAACCCACTGCTTGGCACTTTTAAGTTTATATAGTTTTTACTGTTTGAACCTAAGCCCGCTTGTTTCCATTGTTGTTGCCATGGCACTAATCTATTCTCATCAATTACCTTTGCACTTACCCAAAAGCTATCGGCATTTGTAGCACTTAAATTCTTCATGGCCATTCTTACGGCAAGCGTATCTCCGGCAACCAGTAAGGGTTTATAAAAATAAAAACTATCCATGGCATCTAAACTTAATTCTGGCGCTGGTGTATAAATTATTTGCGCAAACTTAATTAAGTGCGGTGTTCTATAAGTGCTATCTACAAAATGAAATTTTAATTTTAGAAAAGGGTAAGTTGTGGCATTAATTGCGCTAATAGGAAAATCGGATTGTGTTAACCCTTCATAGATAAGCGTATCTACACCCTTTTTGTTTACACCAATAATATCGTACCACCATTTGCTGCGAGCAGGCAATTCTCCATCCACTACTTTTAGTTGCACTTTACTATAATTTATTGCTGGCCCAACAGGGGCAGTGGTGAAGTCTCCTTCAAACCATTTTAAAAGAAAATTTCTACGCACAGAAATTACCATTTCATCTTGAGGGTCTTCTGGCCTTGGAGGTAAGTTTGGATAAAATCCATTGTTGGTTACCGTGTCTTCTGACGCCATACCTGGGGCTTCACCCTTTTTACCAATTACCAACCAAGCAGTATTATTACTAGTAATGGCTTGCGGTTTAAGGGCACCCACTTTTGCAAAAATATTTTTGGTATTACTTTGCCAATTGTGCACATTGCTGGCATAGCGGCTAAACATGGCCACCATATAACCTTGAGGTATGGAATCTATTAAGGCTTGTAGTTCTTGTTCGCCACTTAGCAAACGCGTATCAAAGGCATAATATCTATTGCTTTGTCTGTTCTTATTAGCTTGCACATAAGCACAATTAAATGGATAATTGGGTAACTCATAAGGCCAGTCTACTTGAAAAGGTTCAAACACCAAAACAACGGTGCCCTGGGAGGTACAATTAAAAACGCCTTCATTTAAAAGATAAGGCGTGGTAACACCCATATTGCGGTGATCCCATCTTTTGTTTTCCATCCCAATCACCAACTCGTTATCGCTAAATTCTAATTGCTTTAAACTATCCCTAAACAAGATATAGCGAGCCGCAGAGGCTTGCTTATATTGTGCGTACTTGTTTTGATGCCAACCTTGTATAGGAGCATTTATGTAAGTTAAACTCCTACCCGACCAAATGCCGCCTTCATTTTCTGGGAGGTTTAATTTAACACGCCAAAACCAAGTAAGTGAATCTTGTTTAGGCGTAATAAACTGCCAGTTAACCAATGCATCTGCCTTAATAACCCCACTACTTTTATGGTATACTCCAGTAGATGAAAAATCGGCTGCGGTATCTGCCTCAAATACATACTCCATACCACTAGCCAAAAGGTTATTGTTTTGGGCAAAAAGTCGAATGGTATCTGTATTTACTATCTCAAAAGCATACGGTAAAATGGGTTGAACACCGCTACCTGGCAAGAAATAATTGAGCTGCGCTGCGTTGTTATTGAGATTACTTTCTTCCAATACATTACTTGCATTAATCTTTACAGAAAAAGTATTTGTTCCAATTTCATCTATGCTTAAATCTGGTATCCAAAAATAAAAAGTATCGGTAAGCAGCGGACCAACAAACCATTTTCTTGGATAGTTAACAATTCTGTTTCCCGGCTTGGTACGTTCTACGTCTATACTCAACGAATCATTAGCATAGGCCTTAGCCAAGTTGTTTACAATAATGCCTATTGCCAGAGAATCGCTTTGTACGGTGGCATTGGGCGGACTCACAAATAAACCGGCAGTAGGAATGGCATAATCTCTTTTAACAGGCGCATATAATACCAAGGCAGGATCTCCTTGTAAAATGAGTTGTAAGGCACGAGAACGCGCAAAGGGTTCGTTGCCTAGCGAACTTGTTTTTAACACATTCATTAAGTTTTCTCCAATTGGTTTACCATAACCTACCCCGCTCAATTGGTTGTAAAGCAAATTCATTTGATACTCCAAATGATTGGTGAAAGTTAAGTTTGAATGCGCTAACCAACCAATCGCTCCTTTGTTAGCAGCACAAATAAAATCTTTCCCGTAAACCAAACCTGTTCCCAAAGGATCTACATCGTTGGCGTTACCAATATTACAACCATTAAAATAATAAAAAGCAGGTTTATTGGTTGGAGCTAAATCTTGAATACCGCCAAAGTCCATATCTAGCACAGTTAAGGAACCATGTCCATAAAAGGTAAGCATATTTAACCCATCATTTTGGTGTTGGATAAGTGTTTCTTTAAGCTTACTTTCTGTTGGCCCATTGGTGGTTTTAGAATAAGGAAATACACGGGCTCCAATTGGAACTTTTACTACCTTATTGGCCAATCCTTGCAATTGTGATTTAAAACTAATTTGTTCACCTGCATCAGAACCACCACTTAAATGCAAATAACTTTTACGCCATAAGGCAATGCTATCGGTTCTGGTTTCATACAAAACTAGCTTATCTAAATATTGTTTAAGCTCATTTTCTGTAGCAGCAGGTATTCTTCCTGTTGCTAAAGCAGGAGCACCATCATTACCAATAAAACCATTGCTAAACAAATGCTCCGAAGAAGGAACGCCAATAGCTGGCACTAGGTTCAAACCATAATTTTCTGGATTGTTTGTAAGTAAATTATTTTGATACCCTCTGCCCACTAACACTAAAAATTTAGGTTTGGTAATTTGCTTATCATAAATATGCTTAGCAAATCTTTTTATGGCTATTGGATGCTGGTATCCATAACTATAGTAATTGTATAAATCGGGGCTATAGGTTAGCAAAGTTTGATACTGTTGTGCCCTATAGGCGGCATATTCTATAACAGTATTTCCTAACTTAGGATGTGAAACCATTAAGTATTCGAATTGGGCTGGAGTAATTGGTTTCATTTGCACTGCTTGCAGCAACCCTACTTGTAAAATATTGGCAACATCTGCCACATAAAATTGTCTTGAACCAACAAAATAAGGCAACAAAAACTGGGCATTGGCGCCACTTTTTTGACCCACATGACGATGCCTATTTTTATACTCCCAAATTAGTGGAGAATTGCCTGCAAAGCTTGCCAATTGCACATACGTTTTAGCTGCAACAATGGAATTAGAAAGATTTAATTCTTCAAAATTATTTCGAGCTATACTTTGTTTTGCGTAATTAAGCACAACATAAGAAATGCCAATAAAATCGCTACCTACAGATAAATCATTTACCACCTCAAAACGTAAATTTAGGTTGGCAGTTAAGAAGGAACCCGCTAAGGTTTTATAAAATTTTTGTGGACCATATCCTCTAAAGGTAGTATCTAAAATTAACTGTGAGTTGGCCAAATCATTTTCGGCATACACCCTAACATGGTGGTTGGGAGCATTTGGATTACTTACAAAAAAATCTGAAGCGCCTATAATTTGAAATTGCAGAATTGCTGCTTGGGAGCTGGCTGCTTGCGGTGTGGCAAATGTTTGCGTTCTGCTCTGCCCTAAACCCAGTAACCTGCTCATCATACCTTCTGCCCCGCCATAATCACTTAGGTAATATTTTTGATCTGCAGGAATAAAAGTGCCGTAATAGTATTCTTCTTGTGGCGCCCAAATCTGTTCCACCCTAAAATTAGGTTCAGGCAAAAAAGAAGCATAATCGTTGGCTAAATAATCATTTATGCGCAGCGGAATTTGAGCGCTGCTATCAGGCAGCCAGGTTAAAAAATACACAGCGGTATCGCCAAATTGACTCTTAAAACTATGGGCTACCTCTGCCTTATTTAAAAACAGTTCTTCATCTAATTTTCCTGTGTTGGGTTCGGCAAAAAACTCTATAAAATCTGTTTGGTTCAACACGCCATCTGATGCGCCGCTAATAAAAATGGCTTGTTCTTGGCCATCTCTAAACAATTGAAGTCGGTTAGGATTTAAACTACCCACATTTAAACCCGCATTTGCTAAACGGGTAGAATCTAATCTATACACTCCCTTTTGAACAATGCCCATTTTGTAATAAGGCATGTAGGGTCTTATCCATTCAAAACCATATTGCTGCCCCATTGCAGCGCAAGGCCACAAAAAGGCTACAATTAAGAAAAAACGAAAGAATGAAATACAACAGTTTTTCATGAAGTACGCAAAATAAGGGAAAGCTAAGATATCTAAATCTACTTTAGATAATTTGACTTAGCTTTAACGAAAAGTTAAAAAACTTGTTGCCTTAAAATTACCTATTCTGCCTCAGCAAAATAAGTAAAGAAATAAGGTATGGTTTCTATTCCCTTATAGTAATTAAAAAGGCCATAATGTTCATTAGGAGAATGCAAAGCATCGCTATCTAAACCAAATCCCATTAATACAGATTTCAACCCCAACTCTCTTTCAAACAAGGCTACTATTGGAATGCTGCCTCCGCCTCTGGTAGGAATAGGCATTTTTCCAAAGGTTTTTTCCATGGCTTTCTCGGCTGCTTTATATGCTTTAGAATCTATTGGCGTTACCACAGGTTCGCCACCATGGTGCGGCCTAACTTCTACTTTAACACCAGCAGGTGCAATACTTTCGAAATGGTTTTTAAACAAGGCCGTTATTTCATCGGAAGTTTGATTGGGAACCAAGCGCATGCTAATTTTTGCGAATGCTTTTGAAGGCAAAACAGTTTTAGCACCTTCGCCAATATACCCACCCCAAATACCATTGCAATCTAGTGTAGGTCTTATACCAGTGCGCTCTAATACATTAAAACCATTCTCACCCCAAACAGCATCTATGCCTAAATCTTTTTGATAGGCCTCCAAATCGAATGGCGCCATGTTTAACAGTTCTCTTTCTTTGGTAGAAAGTTCTTGCACTTTTTCATAGAAACCAGGAATGGTAATGTGGTTGTTTTCATCGTGCATGCTGGCAATCATTTTGGCCAAAATATTAATGGGATTTGCTACCGCTCCGCCATAAACACCGCTGTGTAAATCTCTGTTAGGGCCAGTAACTTCAACTTCTACATAAGACAAACCACGCAATCCACAATCTATACTAGGCGTATCATTTGCCATAATAGAAGTATCAGAAATAAGCACCACATCTGCCTTTAACTTTTCTTTATTGGCTATACAAAAACTTCCTAAATGGGTTGAACCCACCTCTTCTTCGCCCTCAATCATAAACTTCACATTGCAAGGAAGCGTGTTTTCTGCCATCATCATTTCGAAGGCCTTTACATGCATGTAAACCTGACCTTTATCATCGCAGGCACCGCGAGCAAATATGGCTCCATCTGGATGAATGGCAGTTTTTCGCACTTGCGGTTCAAACGGTGGTGTATCCCAAAGTTCTAGAGGAACAGCGGGTTGCACATCATAATGACCATAGACTAAAACCGTAGGTAAGCTAGGGTCAATTATTTTTTCGCCATAAACAATTGGATGGCCAGCAGTTGGGCAAATTTCAACTGCATCTGCACCAGCTTTAACCAATTTTTCTTTGATAAACTCAGCAGCTTTTACCACCTCATTTTTATAGGCAGAATCTGCGCTAATAGAAGGAATGCGAAGTAATTCGAATAATTCGTTTAAGAAACGTTCTTTATGTTCATTTAAATAGTTAGCCAACATATGCTTATAATTTTGCCCAAATCTATTGAATTTCAATTTTTGTTTGTCCAATAAATTGTAATTCTATTCTTAGGATTTGTAAAAGAGCCAATTACATGTTACAATCTAAGTCAAAGTGGGCTAAACATTTTACGCATCTAATAACAAAACATTGAAAACCTTCAGAAAATATTTAATCTAAACTGTTTACGGCGCATTCATTGTACCCTGTGCTTTAAATTTATTGTTGAAACTAGCCTTTACACCCCTTGCACCCAAAATGACTTTTACAGAATTAAATGAGGCACTTAACCATTAAGTGTTGAAATATTAAGGACAAGCTACGGATAAGAAAACCTACTTTCGTAACGTGGATTATTTAGCAACCTTAAACCCAGCGCAGCGCGCCGCAGTTGAACAGATAGACGGACCAGTGATGATTATTGCCGGAGCTGGTTCTGGCAAAACCCGGGTTCTTACTTATAGAATTGTGCACATGCTAAAGCATGGTGCAGATGCCTTTCAAATACTTGCCTTAACTTTTACCAATAAAGCTGCAAAAGAAATGCGTCACCGCGTTACCGAAGCAGTTGGCTCGGAAGGCAGAAACCTTTGGATGGGAACTTTTCATAGCATTTTTGCAAGAATCTTAAGAGCAGAAAGTGAAAGATTAGGCTATCCCAAAAACTTTACCATTTATGATTCTGATGACAGCAAAAGTCTAATTAAAACAATTCTCAACGAAAATAAATTAGACGATAAGGTGTATAAACCTTCCATGATACTTGGAAGAATATCATCGGCTAAAAACTCTTTGGTTACTGCAGATGAGTACATCCAAAACTCAGAGCTAACAGAGCAAGACAATAACAGTGGCAGACCAAGATTTGCGCATATTTTTAAAGTATACCAAGAGCGCTGCTTTAGAGCTGGAGCAATGGATTTTGATGATTTATTGGTAAATACCTTCCGGCTATTTCACAAACATTTAGATGTATTGCACAAGTACCAACATCAGTTTAAATACATCATGGTAGATGAGTTTCAGGATACTAACCATGCGCAATACATGATTTTGAAAAAGCTAGCGGCAGTGCACGAAAATATTGCTGTGGTTGGTGATGATGCCCAAAGTATTTATGCCTTTAGAGGAGCCAATATTAGAAACATCTTGGGTTTTCAAAAAGATTATTCAGATGTAAAAATATTTAAACTAGAACAGAATTACAGAAGCACTCAAAACATTGTTAATGCAGCAAGTTCTATCATTCAAAAAAATAAAGAACAGATTGCTAAAAAAGTTTGGACCGACAACGAAACTGGAGAGCGGATTAAAGTCTTTAGGGCTTTAACTGATAATGAAGAAGGAAAAATGGTAGCTTCTTCCATCTTTTCGGAGAAAATGAATAGGCAATTACTTCACAAAGATTTTGCAATTCTATACCGCACCAATGCGCAAAGCAGAGCCATGGAGGAAGCTCTAAGGAAAATTAATATTCCTTATAAAATCTATGGTGGACAATCTTTTTACCAACGCAAAGAGGTAAAAGATTTATTGGCTTACTTTAGAGTGGTAATAAACCCAAACGATGAAGAAGCTTTGCGTAGAATCATCAATTACCCAACCAGAGGCATTGGCAAAACAACCTTAGAAAAATTAATGTTGGCTGCCAATCAACTGCAAGCTAGCCTTTGGCAGGTAATGGAAAAATCTGGGCAGCTTGGGTTCAAAAATATGGGGCACATAGATGATTTTGTTACTATGATTAAAAGCTTTCAAACATTAACAGGAAAAAATGCTTACGATGTTGCCATGCATATTGCCAAACAAAGTGGTGTTTTAAAAGCGCTATATGAAGACAAAACCGTAGAGGGAATTGCACGTTATGAAAACACCGAAGAGCTTTTAAATGGCATCAAAGAATTTAGCATTGAAGAAATCATAGATGAAGAAGGTGTAGTTAAAGTGCGCACCTTAGAAGAGTTTATGGCCGATGTGGCTTTGCTTACCAACGACGACAAAGACAAAGATCAAAACCAAGACCATGTAAGCTTAATGACTATCCACTCGGCTAAAGGATTAGAGTATAAATATGTTTATGTAGTTGGCTTGGAAGAGAATTTATTTCCATCGCAAATGGCCTTAAATAGCCGCCAAGATTTAGAGGAAGAAAGGCGGTTGTTTTATGTAGCTATAACAAGAGCTATGAAACAATTAACCCTAAGTTTTGCAACTAGCAGATTTAAATTTGGCACCATTGTAAATAGTGAACCAAGTAGATTCTTACAAGAAATTGATCCCCAATTTTTACATTTCGAAAATCTATTTGCAGGCAAACAATCTTGGGATTCTCCTTCGAGCACAGGCACTATGAGTGGCTTACCTAAAAAAGCATTAACCCTATCCAAAGCTCCACCAAAGCCAGCTGCAGCGC
>VEQB01000329.1 GCA_018883485.1 Bacteroidota bacterium | reverse complement strand
TGCCTATAGATGGCGGCTTCTGTTATTTGAGTAAGGTATTTCACCCTACACAAAATCCAGAAAATCTATTTTTTTCTTTCCCACTTAGCTTCTTTTTAAGTGCAGGTTTGCAACTAAATTACCGCCCCAATGCAAACTTCTTGTGGCATGGTAATATTCAATACCAACACGTATCTAATGGTGGCATTAAGATGCCCAACAAAGGCATGAACTTTTTAACCTATCAACTAGGCTTAAGCTATTATTGGAAACCTGTAGATTGGAAACGAGTAAACACGTTAAAGGAATCCAGAGCGGTTTCCAAATGGTTAAGTGAAGTCTATCTTTTAGGTTCGGCAAAAACTTTTTCACCTACCAATACCTTAATGCCCATGATTGGTTTTCAGGCTTCTTTGTTAAAGCCCATCAATTATTTTCACCATGCCATTTTATCTACCGAGGGCATTTACAATACTTACAGAAAAGAGTATTATCAAAAAACTGGAGAGGCTTATTCTGCCTGGGAACAAGGCATCTTGTTAGGGTATGGTTTAAGGATTAACAAAACAAGTTTTCAAGTTTTTATGGGAACTCCTATTACTGCAATAGGTAGCAATGATAGTAGGTTATACCAGCGCTATATGTTGGTTCAAAACCTTGGAAATAATTGGCTTTTAGCTGGCAGTTTAAAGGCCAACGCCCACGTTGCAGATATCTTTGATTTGCGTTTAGGGTACCGTATTACACGTTAAACTTAAAGTGCATTACATCACCATCGTGCACAATGTACTCTTTGCCTTCAATACTTAATTTACCAACTTCTTTGCAAGCAGATTCACTGCCGTATTGCACGTAATCGGCATAATGAATTACTTCTGCCTTAATAAAGCCGCGCTCAAAATCTGTATGGATAACGCCTGCTGCTTGTGGTGCCTTCCAGCCTCTATTAATAGTCCAGGCTCTAACTTCTTGAACCCCTGCGGTAAAGTAAGTAATTAAATTGAGTAAGCTGTATGCCGCGTTTATTAACTTGGCTACACCAGATTCTGATAAACCTAAATCATTTAAAAAAGCTTCACGGTCTTCAAAACTATCTAACTGGGCAATGTCGGCTTCAATGGCAGCGCTAATTACCAGCACTTGTGCATTTTCATTTTTTACCGCTTCTTTAACCTTCTCTACAAAAGCATTACCTTTAACTACTGCAGCTTCATCTACATTACAAACATACATTACAGGCTTTAAAGTAAGCAAACATAAATCTTCTACATGAACCAATTCATCTACTTCTACAGCTAATGTTCGCGCATTTAAACCTTGCTCTAGGTGATTTCTAAATCGGTTCAATACAAGCTCAGATTTTGCAGCATCTTTATCGCCTGTTTTAGCTGCTCTGGAAACCTTTTGTAATTTCTTTTCAACCGAATCTAAATCCCGCAATTGCAATTCTGTATCAATTACATCCTTATCGCGAAGTGGGTTCACATTGCCATCTACGTGAATGATATTTTCGTCTTCAAAACAACGCAATACATGAATAATAGCATCAGTTTCGCGAATATTGGCCAAAAACTGATTGCCTAAACCTTCTCCTTTACTAGCTCCTTTAACCAAACCAGCTATATCTACAATCTCAATAGTGGTAGGCACTATACGATTAGGCTTAACCAATTCGGCCAACTTATTTAAGCGCGAATCGGGAACGGTAATTACCCCAACATTTGGTTCAATGGTACAAAAAGGGAAATTTGCTGCTTGCGCTTTTGCATTGCTTAAGCAATTAAATAATGTCGACTTACCTACGTTTGGAAGTCCTACGATGCCACATTGTAATGCCATTTTTTTAAGTATGAAGTATGAACTATGAAGTATGAACTATGAGTTATGAGTTATGCTTGCCCGACAGAGCTTTAGCGAAGGCGGGTGTTATTCTTTGAGGAACATTTTCATATCCATGATGATTTTTTCTGCTAGGCTGTTGGCGGTAGTTTCGCTTGGGCTTTCGGCATAGATACGAATAATTGGTTCGGTATTAGATTTACGCAAATGAACCCACTCTTTATCGAATTCAATTTTTAGTCCGTCTACCTCATTTAATGGTTGTTTCTTATATTTTTCTTTTACCTGAACCAATAACTTATCTATGTTAATATCGGGCGTTAGTTCTATTTTCTTTTTAGCAATAAAATAATCTGGATAACTTTCTCTTACCATAGAGCAAATATTATCTGATTTGGCCAAGTGGGTTAGGAATAGCGCGATGCCCACCATTGCATCTCTTCCATAATGCAATTCTGGGAAAATAATTCCTCCATTTCCTTCTCCACCAATTACTGCTTTAGTTTCTTTCATTAATTTTACCACATTCACCTCTCCCACTGCACTGGCCTGGTAAGAACCACCAGCTTTCTCGGTAACATCTCTTAAGGCACGTGTAGAAGAAAGGTTAGAAACGGTATTCTTTTCAAAGCCTAAGCGCTTCAATTTTTCTTCGCTACTATTTCTTAACACATAATCTGCAACTGCTACCAAGGTATATTCCTCACCAAACATGCTACCATCTTCACTCACCAATGCTAAACGGTCAACATCTGGGTCAACTACAATTCCTAAATCTGCTTTATTGCGTTTTACTTCTCCAGAAATAGCAGTTAAATTTTCTGGCAATGGCTCTGGATTATGCGGAAACTTTCCATCTGGTGTGCAATAAATTTCTACAATTTCATTAACTCCTAAAGCCTTTAACAACATGGGAACAGCAATACCTCCTGTAGAATTTACAGCATCTACTACCACTTTAAAACGTGCTGCTTTTATAGCTTCTACATCTACTAAATCAATAGCCAAAATAGCGTCTATATGTTTTTGAATATAATCGTTATTTTGGGTGTAGGTTCCCAAACTATCTACATCGGCATATTCAATCTTATTAGAATCGGCTAGGGATAAAACCTCTTTTCCAATTTCATCAGATATAAATTCTCCTTTGGCGTTCAATAATTTAAGGGCATTCCATTGCTTTGGGTTATGGCTAGCTGTTAAGATAATTCCACCATTGGCTTTTTCCATTACCACCGCCATTTCTACAGTTGGGGTTGTGCTTAAGCCAAGGTCTATCACATCTAAACCCATGGCTATTAAAGTTCCTGTAACCAAACGGTTAACCATATCGCCACTTAAGCGAGCATCTCTGCCTACCACAATTTTGCAGGAGTCAGAA
>VEQB01000328.1 GCA_018883485.1 Bacteroidota bacterium | reverse complement strand
ATTTAGAACAAAAAACTTTTATTCTAAAGACGATTTTGAATATTACATACAGTCAT
The DNA here is from genome assembly GCA_018883485.1 of Bacteroidota bacterium. GTDB lineage: Bacteria > Bacteroidota > Bacteroidia > UKL13-3 > UKL13-3 > B1. The sequence goes on along the minus strand of VEQB01000328.1, from coordinate 3,144 downwards.
CTGCAACATATTCCTCTAATATTGAAGGAAACAGCATTGATATTGACACTTACCTTAAAAATAAAAAATTTAAAGTAAAGTCAAAGCCAAAAGAGATGACAGAAATAGACGATTTGATTCTTGCTTATAATTTTGCAATGAAAAACAAATTAAGTCAAGTAACATTTTTAGAAGCACATAAGATTTTAAGCAATACAGTCTTATCCCTCAAAAGCCAAAAAGGGAAATTGAGAAATCAACAAGTAGGTATTTTTAGCAGTGGAAAGGTTGAATATATGGCAGTTGAACCTGAATTTGTAAAAGTAGAATTTGAAAAATTGTTTTTTGATATAAAAGAGTTGTTGAATCGTGATTTGTCGTATAAAGAAATGTTTTATTATGCCTCTATGATACACTTGATATTTGAGAAAATACATCCTTTTATGGATGGAAATGGTCGTGCTGGTCGTTTATTAGAAAAATGGTTTTTATCAGAAAAGCTGGGGGAAAATGCTTGGTCAATTCAAAGTGAACGCTATTATGCAAAACATAGGTCAGAATACTATCAAAAAATTCACATTGGATTTAATTATTACGCATTAAAAATGGAAAGGTGTGTGCCATTTCTTTTGATGTTGCCAATGTCATTACGGTCTGCTTAATGCTTGCCTATAATCGGGTCACGCAAGGGAGTTTCACCCCTACGTTCCCACGGAACCGTGCTTGATAGTCTCCCATCACACGGCTCTTCTAGTTTCATCACGAATGTATTTATTCATTCTGAATTTACCAATAACTGGTTATTGGCTGTGATTTTACCTCATAATAATCAATCATCCCTTGCGGTTGTAAATTTTATTTGGTTAAACTAGCTTAGCCCTTCGCTCCAATATGTTTCCATACCTTCATCACTACTACGATTTAGTCTGCCGCCGATACTTCATCTAATCCTTGGGTGGCTGCTTCCTTTCGCAATTTTGCAGCGCAGTATCGACTTCTCCAATTCGACATAGCTCATGGCAACGCTTGTTCCATCCAAAAGCCTATATGTAGTTCCTGCTGCCTTTACCCCGAGAGCCATGTAATCAGTAATCCATTACACTCTTATCACAAATACAAACGTAGCTACTTGTTTTCGACTCTATCTATTGCGCTTACGAGGCTTGATAGGCAGTTCAATTTATTCAGCTCCTACATACTCACCTACAGGAATACTTGTTCCCGTTTTTACCTAATCGTTCACCACAAAAGGAGTTTCCGCCTTATGCAGTGCTTCGATTAACTCAGTATAAACTAAAGTTGGTTTAAAGACTACTCCTGACAGTCGTCTTTGGAAGGCCTATCAAATTTGTTTCGGTAGTTTGGTGGTTCCTGAGTTTAATCGAAGGACCGCTCACTTCGCTTGAGCTCCACAACTTTGTTTATCCTCCACTCTTTTGTCTTCCATCTTTTGAATAGCATTCAATGACTTGGCTAAGTCATTGATTCAAGACACACGGTTTCGGGCTTGGCCTTTAGTTTGAAAAATAGAAAAAAAACAATAAATTTCTCAAAGGAAAGCAGAAGTGAACTATTGGCTTGGCAAGAATAAAAGATCTATCCTTCGCATTAGTCTTCTGCTCCCTTCTTTGAGATAGTTGAGAGGCTTCAAATAGAATGATAGACACTAGGTCTACTAAAGGCTTTAAAGCAATCAACTTTTTATGTTTAATCCGTAATTTCAAAAGTATGAAAAAGTATTTAAATTATGTAGGAATTGATGTTTCAAAAACAAAATTAGATGTAAGTTTATTACATGAAACAAACCCAAACCAAGTAACCCACTTTATTGTAAGTAACGACAAAAAGGGTATTTTACAAATGTTACAACGCATTGAAAAGCAAAAAATAAGTTTGCTTGATGTGTTAATATGCTTTGAAGATACTGGTGTTTATTCCATGCCATTATCATGTATGTTAAGTGAAAAACAACTTGATTATTGGATGATACCAGCCATTGAAATTAAGCGCAGTAAAGGCATTTCAAGAGGCAAGAATGATAAATCAGATTCTAGAGACATAGCATTTTACGCTTTAACTCATTTACACAAATTACGTTTAAGTAAAATAGCAGCAAACGACTTATTAAAACTTAAACTCTTAATAACAGAAAGAGATAAAGTAATGAAAGCAAAACGAATACTAGAAAGTACGCACGAAAACGAAGGTTTTATTCCCAAAGAAGTAATGCAATCAGTAAAAAAAATAAATGAACAAGCAATAGCTCAATTAGAAAAAACAATAGCTAAACTAGATGAGAAAATGTTAGAAATAGTTAATTCCAATCAAAACATAAAAGAACAATTTAAATTAATAAATAGCATACCAGGTGTTGGCCCACAAACAGCCATGTACATGATAGTAACCACCAAAGGCTTTACTACCTTTGATAATTGGAGGCAAATGGCCTGTTATGCAGGTGTAGCGCCATTCGAGTACAGCTCTGGCTCATCCATAAAAGGACGAACCAAGGTAAACCATTTGGCCGACAAAAAACTCAAATCGTTATTAAACTTATGTGCCCTCAACTCAAAAAAACATGATAAACAAATAGCTGAATACTATGTCAAAAAAGTGGCAGAAGGCAAATCAAAAATGTTGGTCATAAACAATATTAGGTGTAAATTAATAAGCAGAATTTTTGCTGTAATTAATAGAGGAACACCTTATATAAACACATTTAAATTTGCAGCTTAAAAAAAGTAAAAAATAATTTGTTTTTTACCATAGAATGCGAAGGTGGCGATTTTCACCACAAATGTTGATGCGGAGAACCAAACTTTGATTAACCACAAATGTGTCTGCGGAGCACTGAACCGCCACTTTTGCCAAACCCGTGTTGAACTAAACCTGCGGTAGCATTTATTAAAGTTTATTATATTGTTTGTGTAAATAAACAACATTATGGTAACAAAAAAAAGAGCCCTGAAGAATTAAGGGAGAACAAATTAATCAATTGCGCCAAGCGAGAGATTTCTGGTTTTACTGAGTTAATGCATCGTTTTGAGCGCACTATTTCTGTTTTAGGCAGAAGTAGCATCACCTATCATTGTTATTCTCGTCATGTGGCTGCTATGGCGCTGCATTTCGGTAAATTACCCACCGAACTCGACCCCGAACAAGTTC
>VEQB01000327.1 GCA_018883485.1 Bacteroidota bacterium | reverse complement strand
CTTCTATACCGCACTCAAAAGATTCGAGTTTATCGGCAGTTTTGCGTTTTGGGCCCGCCATGTGCGAAACAATCATGGTTGTTCCCACAAAGCCAGCTGCTACCAAAAATTGAAAAAATATAGCTAGGTAATCTATTGGTGTTGACATAGTATTTCTTAAACTTCGCAAAAATAGCCTTTTAGGCCTTATTTGCTTGTTGTTTCTACTAATTTTTACTAAAACATTTCAACATTTATAAGCCTATGAAATTGAGTTTCTTACGCGCTCAAAAAATGCTCTGGTGGAGGTTCTAAGGTCAACACCCTCTTTTTCTACCCGTTCTAAAATGTCTATTGCGCCTAAAATATGCGTGAGTTGCTCCCCTTCGTCTACGCCTTCTACTTCTATAGAAAGTGCTTCGCCATTCAGTAGCTCCTCTTCTGCTTTCTTTAGTTTTTCTAATGTTTGGGTTTCGGCTAAAGCTTTGATTACGGGTAATTTCATGTTATAATAATTCTTTAATCATCAGTTCAACCGATTCTTCCTTAGAGGTATTATCAGCTTTAACCAAAACCCCATTTTTGAAGGTAGCAAAAAACGGAAGATTGCTAACCCCAGCGAGTTTGCGTGCCTCTGGATTTTCTTCTGCATTAACATCCAAAAAGCTTATACCCGCATATTCTTCTTTATTGCTTAACTTGGTAAATTTGGGAGCAAAAAGCCTACAGCTTCCGCACCAATCAGCATAAAATTTAACAACCACGGAAGGAGCTTCTTGCAACTTGCTTAAAAACTCCACATCGGTAACTTTGGTAACCATAATTTTTATTTAATAGATAACAGAAATTAGGCTGCAAATGTTTATCAGCCAAACCACATTCCCAACAAATTTCTAATAATTTTTTTAAAGCTTTAGTTTAGCTTCATTCCAAATGGCGTCCATTTCCTCTAAACTCATGTTTAGTAAATTCTTGCCTTGGGCTTTGGCACTTTCTTCAATATACATAAAGCGCTTCATAAATTTCTGATTGGTATACTCTAAAGCGTCATCTGGGTTCAAACTAGACTTTCTAGCGAGATTAATAAGCGAAAATAATAAGTCGCCAAACTCTTGCTGGCTTTTTTCCTGGTTATCGGGTTGAACCAACTCTGCTTTCAACTCACCCAACTCCTCCTCTACTTTTCCCCAAACTTGATCGGATGTAGCCCAGTCAAAACCTACCTGCGCCGCCTTTTCTTGCATGCGATAGGCTTTCACCAAAGATGGAGTGCCTTTAGAAACCCCACTTAATACAGATTTATTGCCTTCCTTTAGTTTAATCTGCTCCCAATTTTCTTTTACCTGTTCTTCTGTATCGGCCTTTACATCTCCATAAATATGTGGGTGGCGTACAATTAACTTTTCGGATAAAGCATGCAATACATCTGCAATGTCAAAGTCATTGGTTTCACTGGCAATACGCGCATAAAACACAATGTGTAATAATACATCTCCAAGCTCCTTTTTTAGCTCTTGGGTATCGCCTTTTAAAATAGCATCCGATAACTCATAGGTTTCTTCAATGGTTAAGTGCCTTAGGCTCTCGAATGTTTGCTTTTTGTCCCATGGACATTTTTCTCGTAACTCGTCCATAATATCTAACAAACGAGAAAATGCTTGGAGTTTAGCTTCTTTACTATTCATGTAGCTTAAAGTGAATAGTCTAAAATAATAAGTCCGGTTCTAATTTTAGGTTCAATCCAAGTAGATTTAGGAGGCATTATTAAATTTTCTTCTGCTACTTTTTTTAACTCTTCAATGCTTGTTGGATATAAGGTTATTGCGAGGTCAAATTCGCCACCATCTACGGCGTCTTGCAAATTTCCAATCCCTTTGCCCCCATCCATAAAAGATAAGCGGTTATCTGTTTTGCTATCGTTTATATCAAAGATATTTTTCAGCAGAAATTGTTCTGCAATACTTACATCTAAATTAGCCAAGATGCCTTCTAATTTTTCTGCAATTTCGGGCTTCAATTTTAAGAGGTATGCTTTTTTGTGAAAGTAAATGCCTAGCTCCTTTTTATTTAAGGGTTGAACCGGTAAATGCCCACTAGGTATGGCTTCAAAGTATTGTTTTACTTTATCCAAGAATGCCTTATCGTTTACAATACCTGCATCTTTTACCAATCTATGGTACTCAAAAATAGTGATTATGGAGAAATTTGGAGAGAAATGAGGGTCAGTAGTCTCACTGATATGATTTTGGTAAAATTGGCAAGAATTAAACAAATTGAAGATAATTTAGGCCAAACCCAAGCCAGTGAGGGAGCCGATGCCAACTATCAGGATATCATTAACTATGCTATCTTTGCTTTAATTCGATTAAGTGAGTAACCCATGAAATGGATTTTTAATGTAACTTTGTAAAATCATAAATAATTCATACACAAATGAGCACTTTTCAAATTGTAAACGAGAAAAAATTCATTCAGGAACGTCTTGGCATTGCCTATGAAAACCTTTCTCAGTCGTATCTCCGCGCTGAAACCGCGCTTTCTAACCTTTCAAGCTATGCTTTTCAGCTTCAAGCTAACCGCGTGGCTACTCCTATTGTAACTGAAAATCTGTTAAATCTGAACGATCAGTTCGTAATCACCCATTTTACAATCGGTCTGAAATACATTGCCAGCGATACGCCTAGCGCATTGCAGCATTTGAACGCACAAGTTTACACTTATGCAGACACAAATGTTTTTGCAGGTAACGCCGCTAATGCTGCCGGTATTTTCAACAGTGATTTGAACTTCACCATTGATCGCCGCGAGTTTTTGCCAGCTTTCCCAATGAACGCTTTCTACCGCGTACCTACTGCTCAGTCAACTAATTTGACTACTGCTGGTACTGTTGCTACCCCTGCTGCTACCTTTACCGGTAACACTGGTGGAGTAAATGGTTATGAAAACGGTTTGTTTGGTTTCTATGTTTCTGAGCCTACCTTAATTGATGGCCGTCAGACGTTGGACATCAACTTGAACTTGGGTGCCTCTGTTTCTATTGCTACTGTTGGAACTGATCCAATGGTGTATGCAACCTTAGAATTACGTGGTTACTTGGTAGTAAACGCAAAGTCTTAATCGACTGATTTGTTTTCCATAGCATTAAAGCCCCTTGCAAATTGTAAGGGGTTTTTTTATTATATTTGAATGTTAACAATTTTAAACACATGAACAACTTAATTATCAAACGTAGCC
>VEQB01000326.1 GCA_018883485.1 Bacteroidota bacterium | reverse complement strand
CTCGTTGGCTCTGTTATAGCAAATTCATCAAAGTAAATATTATTACCTCTTAATGATTGCAATTCAAATCTAATTTTGCAGTTTGTATACGACTTATAAGGAGATAAATCAATGGTAAAATTCTTCCATTCTGAAGTAGTTGGCTGAAAAGAACTTGTAGAAACAGCTCCCGTTTGCATTTCATTTGCAGTAATGGTTCTTATTAATATTTCCTCTCTTCCATAACTATTAGAAATAAAAACTCTTAATCTATCACCACTTGCTGTTGTGCGCTTTGCATAAGCCAACTGAAATGTGGCGGTTGGTGCGCTCATAGAAGAAATATCGATATCAGGTGTAGTAAAGGCATTGCGAATATTTGTTCTCCAATTCTTTAAATTTAATTGCGCCATACAGCCGCCTTGGCCACCAACTGCGCCAAAGTTATTATTGTATTGCCAACCGCTATCCCCAGGGCTCATATAATTTTCTAACCTCCAACCTGTGCCCGTAATAGGACTGCTGAAATTAAAAAAATAGGGCGCTTTAATTGCACTTGGCGTTAATGTCTTATATGTGCCATCTTCATTAATTCCTATTCCACTTAGGTTTGTAGCACTATAAATATTGCTTCTAAATGCGCCCATTTGACCGTCTGCTCTTGCTTTTTGCCCTATAGTAAACATATCCATACAGGTACCATTTGCATAATCCATGTAATTCCTTACCAAATCATTCTTATCTACTGTTTCATTGGTGCAAGAGTTTCTGCTAGATGGACACCCATTGGTAGCTGATTCTACTGGCGGAGTATCACAAACTTGGTCGCCTTGGGTTTGACAATTATTAGCTGAACCACCTGTGCAACCGCCCTGAAATGGATGGTAAAGTCCAACCCAATGTCCAACCTCATGTGTAACTGTTCTGCCAGCCTGCGAAACGTCTGCAAGTTCTATTCTGCCGTATTGATCTGCCCTACACATAATACCATCTGTGCTAGTTTGAGAATTTATTTGAAATGGAAATTGCGCATACCCAAGAATTAAACTGCTAGGGTCATTATTTGCAATATTACTAACTACCCAAACATTTAAATATTTGCGCGCATCCCAATAGCTTAAAGACTTCTGAGAATTACCTGCATTATCTGTGGCTAAATTATAAACTCTGTTTACGCCATTTGTTGGTTGCCCATTAGGATTAAATTGTGCTAGTCTAAATTCGTAATTAAAGTCGGTTGCCAAGGGGTCTGTACTTGTTCCTCCATTTGTGCCAGCTTTTTTGCGAAAATCTTCATTCAAAATTCTTATAGCATCATTGATTTGTGTTTGAGAAATATTTTCCAATCCGTTTTTATGAATCACATGAAAAACTACAGGAATAATTCTAACAGTTGCCTTTTTCTGTAGGTTTGGCTTGAAGTTTAATGAAACCTGAGTTGCCTCTTCACGAGCTTTAATCAATTCTGGAAATTGCTTTACACTTTCAAGAAAGAACTCATCTGTTTTGCAAGGCACAATAGTTTGACCAGCAGAAAACATCGAAGTTAATACCACAGTGGCAAGAAAAAAATATTTAATCATTATAATAAATTAGGTAGTTCTACTATACAATACAACAAATGTACTAAAAAAGTTGCATTGAATTTGGCAATTGCCGTAAATAGTGGTCTACCAACACTATAGCGGCCATCGCCTCAACAATGGGCACAGCCCTTGGAACCACGCATGGATCATGACGACCCTCAATAGTTAATCTTACATTCTCGTGACGCATATTAACAGTAGTTTGTTCCTGCTTTATGCTGGCAACCGGCTTAAATCCTACTTTAAACCAAATGGTTTCGCCATTACTTATGCCACCTTGCACGCCACCACTATTATTAGATTTAGCAACTATTTTCCCATCTAAATTCTCAAATGCATCATTCAATTCTGAGCCTTTTTTTCGAGATGATTCCATTCCAGCGCCCATTTCAAAGGCTTTAACTGCATTGATGTTTAACATTGCTTTGGCAAGATCTGCATTGAGTTTATCAAATACTGGTTCACCCCAACCTATAGGAGCACCAATACATGCGCAGCTAATGGTTCCTCCCAAAGTATCGCCTGCGTCTCTTGCTTTTTCTATCGCATTAATCATATCTGCTGCAAGGTTAGGGTCGCCACAACGTATTAAATTTGCCTCCGCATATGCAAAATCTAAACTATTTATAGGTAATTGACTTTCTACTAAACCCACTCCTGTTACTGCAGCTTGAACACTAACACCCAATTTAGCCAAAATCATTTTCGCAAAACTACCTGCTAGCACTCTAGAAACTGTTTCCCTTGCAGATTGGCGTCCTCCGCCACGATAATCTCGGATGCCATACTTCATTTGATACGTATAATCAGCATGGGATGGCCTGTAAACATCTTTTAATTTATCATAATCGGAAGAATGCTGATCTTTATTTCTAATGATTATAGCTATAGGTGTACCTAGGGTTTTACCTTCAAAAACGCCGCTTAAAATTTCATACTCCTCTGTTTCATTTCTGGGTGTTGTAAGCGCATTCTGCCCCGGCTTTCGTCTAGCTAAATCTTTCTTTACTAAAGCGTGATCTACTTCTAAACCAGGCAAACAGCGATCTATAACAACACCCATGGCAGCCCCATGGCTTTCACCAAAAGTGGTTATTTTAAATAAGGTTCCAAATGTATTTCCTGCCATACAGGTTAAGCTTCTTCAGAATGTGTTTCTTTCATCAGTTTCCCTTTGGCAAAGTCTGCAGCAAAATCTATGAAAACCTTGTATGCTTGGGTAAATGAAAATTTGCCATCACCGTTGCGTTCAACAATATTTCTTCTAGCTAGCGTTCTTATAAAATCTCTGCGCGTCTCTCCAGATTTAAGTTGATTGTTACTAGCAATGAGTTCTACGTAAGCGCTGTTTTCAAAGTAACTATCAATTTTCTCATGTTCAAACTCGGCATATTGAATTTCCTCTAAAAAGTTCTTACCATCCTTATCAAGTTCATAGCTTAAAATGGCAAAAAACATGCAGATGTCTCTACTCAACATCTCCCCTGTTTCGTAGCTAATTAAAAACGCAAAATCGCTCTTCAGCTCTAATTCAAAGCCAAAACTTTCTTTAAAAAACTTAACATAAAAAGCCAAGTTATCTTTTAGTGTAGAAAAACGTTGATCGCTGGCTAAAATAAATTTTCCATTCATTAAATCACCTACTAATTC
>VEQB01000325.1 GCA_018883485.1 Bacteroidota bacterium | reverse complement strand
GCGCTGGTGGACCAGGGTTTCAACGCTTGTTAGATTTGGCTAAACCTGCTGGCAGAATTGCCATGTATGGCGCAACAGCTGGAGCTATAAATATTAATATTCCAGCAAAACTATTTTGGAAACAATTGGATATTTTAGGTTCAACCATGGGAAACAACCAAGAATTTTACAATATGCTGAAATTTGTAAATGAAAAGCAAATTGTGCCAGAAGTTGCCGCATCCTTCGGCCTTAATCAATGCCAAGAAGCTGCCCAATTTATGGAAAATAGTAAGCAGTTTGGAAAGATTATTTTAGATATGAAGTAAATATTGACAGAAGAGATTTATTTTGCACCAACATGAAAGTAACAGATCGAATTAAAGCTTCAGACGACACACTCTTTTCTATAGAGATTTTACCTCCATTGAAAGGTAAAGACATTAACTACATTTATGCAGGTATAGATCCGCTTATAGAATTTAAGCCGGCCTTTATAGATGTTACCTATCATCGCGAAGAATTTGTTTTAAGGAAACGCAAAGATGGGGGCTTCGATAAAGTATTTACACGCAAGCGTCCAGGTACCGTTGCTATTTGCGCAGCACTTATGAATAAGTACCATATAGATACGGTACCGCATTTAATTTGCGGCGGTTTTAGCAAAGAAGAAACCGAAAATGCCTTAATTGATTTACATTTTTTAGGCATAGACAATGTGCTGGTACTGCGCGGCGATAATATTAAAAATGAATCTAACTTTATTCCAGAGCCAGATGGTAATAAAACATCTTTAGAGTTGTTGAACCAAGTGATAGATATGAATAAAGGTAGATTTTTAGATGAGGAAATTGAGAATGCTACAGCATCTAATTTTTGCATTGGTGTGTCTGGGTATCCAGAAAAGCATTTCGAATCGCCTAACATGACCAATGACTTAAAATGGTTGAAGCAAAAGGTAGATGCTGGGGCTGATTATATTGTAACCCAAATGTTTTTTAACAATGAGAAGTATTTTCAATTTGTAGAAACTTGCCGAAATATGGGTATTAACATTCCTATTATCCCGGGGTTAAAACCGCTTACCACCAAAAAGCAATTAACTATCTTGCCAAAGGTGTTTCACATAGATATGCCAGATGATTTAGTGGATGCAGTAGAAGCTTGCAAAGATGATAAGGCGGTTAAGCAAGTTGGCATAGAATGGGCCATTCAACAAAGTAAAGAACTAAAGAAAGCAAAAGTTCCAGTATTGCATTTTTATACTATGGGTCATGGCGAAATTACCAGAACCATAGCTTCTGAAGTGTTTTAATTCTAATGAGCATGGATTTAGATATTGCGCCTTGGATGGGAAGAACCGAGTTGTTACTTGGTTCAGATAGATTAAAGCGTTTAGTAAATTCAAATGTATTGGTTGTTGGTTTAGGAGGCGTGGGTGGTATTGCTGCAGAAATGATAGCGCGCAGTGGTGTAGGTCGCATGACAATAGTAGATGCAGATACGGTAGACCCCACCAATCGTAACCGTCAAATACCCGCATTAAAAAGTACAGAGGGCAAGGTAAAAGCCGATGTGTTGGCAGAGCGTTTGTTAGATGTAAATCCAGATTTGCAATTGCGCGTTATTCCCGAATATTTTAGAGACCAGTTAACCTTTGATGTTTTAGATAGCGAGAAGTATGATTATGCGTTGGATTGTATAGATACCTTATCACCAAAAGTATATTATATAAAAGCTTGCATAGATAGAGGAATTCCTATTGTAAGTAGCATGGGTGCGGGTTCTAAGGTTGATCCTACCCAGGTAAAAGTAGCAGATATTTCCGAAACCTATAATTGTCACTTAGCTAGATATACGCGCAAATATTTGCATCGTTTGGGTGTTTATAAAGGGGTAAAGGCCGTTTTTTCGGCCGAGCAAAAAATGCAGATTTCTGGTGTAATGTTAATGGAAGCTAGAAACAAAAAATCTGCTGTGGGTACTATAAGTTATATGCCTACTGTATTTGGCTGCACGGTAGCCTCTGTTGCCATTAGAGATTTGTACAACAGGCCTTAATAACGTTACTCTTTTTCCTGTAACAACTTATTTCTTTTTTGAAAAAGAAATAGGATACGTAAAGAAAAACGCAGTGCAACATAACTCAAGTAATTTTTAAATCGGCTAAGCCAATTGCTTTTTAATTCAAATTTTGATGGGGTAACTTCATTACAATCCCTTTTGCAGAGCTCTTTTATTTGTTGCACTGTTGTTTTTTGAAAAGCAGCGTCCTTAATTTCAACATTACATTCTAGACTACCAAAATCACTCAGGTAATTAAGGTTGTATGAGCCAATGCACATCCAATGATTATCTGCAAAGGCTATTTTTGCATGTAGAATACTTCCATAATATTCATAAATTCTTATGCCTGCTTTAAGTAGGTCTGCATAGAAATACTGAGTTGCATTTTTTACTAAATCTATATCTGATAATCCACCTAAAATTAGATGAACCTTTACACCTCTTTTGGCTGCTTTTTTAAGCAATCGTTTAAGTGCACGGGAGGGAATGAAATAACTATTCATAATAATTAATTCTTCCTTACATTCTCTTATGGCCACGCGATATTGCCTACTAATACCAAAGCGTAGTTTTGGCCAATTATTTTGCAGTACACGCAGTTTAATGTTTCCATTTGTTGAACCAACTCCTATTTGTCTTTTTTTAGGATTTAGCCTTGCGGTTTCATTACATATTTTCAAAAGGTCTTTTACTGCCTCACCTTTAATTTGAATTCCGAAATCTAGCCATGCTTTTTCATGTGAAAAGCCGCTATAATGATTAGAAATATTAATTCCAGAAACAAGTGCTTTACTTTCGTCGAATACGATGATTTTGTGATGCAAACGAATACCAATTTCCCTCTTTGTGAAAAATCTTAATGGTGAAAAGAAATTGATTTCTATGTCTGTATTTTGAAATAGGTTTTCCTTTTTATTTAATAAAGCACTGCTGCCATAAGCATCAACCCAAATTTTAATTTGTACTCCTCGCGAGGCTGCCTGTTTAAGATGTTCTATAATTAATAGTCCAGTTTGGTCTGCTTCAAAAATGTAAACTTGAATGATGATTTCTGATTGTGCTAGGTCTATGCATTGGCAAAGGTGATTGAAATAGTCTTTACCCCCAACTAGCCACTTCACCTCATTGTTCGAATGCCAAGGATAAATACCAATACGCTTACGCCAGGTC
>VEQB01000324.1 GCA_018883485.1 Bacteroidota bacterium | reverse complement strand
CTTTAGGTGCATGTCTCTTAACGGGCGCATTCACCCTTTTATTACCCATCCAAATCCCGTTTTATTTATTCCTGCTCTTATTTAATTGCACCTTATTGGTGTATTGGTTCGATCATCTACAAGACAGCAAATCATCCCCTTTGGTTCAACACAGCAAAAGACACCAACTCTTTTTTAAATGGCGAATAGTTTTTATAAGCGTAAGTGGCTTGTTAGTATTAACAAATATGGCTATTGTATTTCTGTTTTTAAACTTGAACCAAATTATTGTAGGGAGTTCTGCGGCCTTGCTTGCAGGTATTTACCTCCTATTTCACCGCAATTGGCCTAGAATGCTATGGCTCGAAAAAGAACTTTGGATAGCAACACTTTATACAATGGCTATTGTTTTAATACCTATCCTTGCCTTAGAAAAATTGAGCTTTCTAGTTTGGCCAGAACTCCTTACCATTAGCGGATTAATAGGTTGTTCTGCCATTATAAATATTCTCTCTATAGCACGCATAGAGGCGCATATTGACCAACAGCTAGGTATTAAGAATTTAGCCACTCAATATGGTTCTAATCTTATCAAGAATTTACAAAATTTAATTTTTACTGCGCAACTTATGCTGGCTATTTGTTTGTATCTAATTGCCCCTTTTTTACAGGTAATTTATATCGCTATACCTTTAATACTAAATAGCATTTTACAGCTCTCCCTGCCCACACTAGCCAATTGGTTCAAACAAGAAGAATACCGTTATTTGGGCGAATGGGCGTTTATAATATGCGGACTCTTATACAATTTCCTATAAATTTGTGGGATGAATTTAAAAGATAGGATAGCAGTTGTAACAGGTATAAGTAAAGGAATTGGTAATGCACTCTGCCAACAATTATTAGCTAAAGGCTCCAAAGTTTATGGCTTAGGAAGAAACAAAGGAGAAATAGAACACCCAAATTTTACCTTTATTTCTTGTGATATTAGAAACGAAGAAGAGGTAAAAACTTCGATAGAATCTATATTAAGTAAGCACTCACAAATAGAAATTTTAATTAATAATGCAGGCCTAGGATACTTTGGTTTTTTAGAAGAAATGCCAAGTGAACAATGGCACGAAATGTTCGACACCAACATCAATGGCATGTTTTATTGCATTAAAGCGGTGCTTCCTCAAATGAAAGTAGCACAAACCGGACATATCATAAATATTGCCTCCACGGCGGCCTTAGAAGGAATGCCCCAAGTAAGTGCTTATTGCGCTACCAAATGGGCCGTTAAAGGATTAAGCGAATCCCTTTTTAGAGAGGTTAGAGATTTTGGTATAAAGGTAACTTGTGTTTATCCTGGTTCAACCAAAACAGATTTCTTTAGAAATGCACCAGGCATAAAACCCCATGATTACATGCTGATGCCAGAAGACGTTGCTTTAGGCATGATTCAAGCCTTAGAAATGCCCGATAATTTTCACACCGTAAATTGGGAAATAAGACCTTTACAAGTTAAAGGACCTAAAATAAGTAAACCGTAAAATTACCAGTTAACTATACTGGCGCGTTTAACATCATATACATTATCTCCTGGCTTGAACCCAAGCCCAGAAGGCTCGCAAACCAAATATTTTTGATTGTTATAAATAAAATTATAACTGGTTTTATGATTAAATGCAACGCCAACGTTTAAGTGGTGATCGAGGTAATAAACCAAAGCTACTGAAGGTAAATCTAACACTTCTTTAGCGAGGTAAGCGAACATCACAGATTTATCTTCACAATCTGCATAGGTGTTAGCCAAAATTTCTTCTGGGAAAGCAAATTTTTCTGAACCATATGCATCTATATCTGCTTTATAAACAAAAGCATTCTGTGCAAATTGAAGTAGAAAGTCTATTTTTTTTGAGGAAAACATTCCATCTGTTGCACGCTTTAAATCATTTACTAAACCTTGCTTTGCATTAATGGATAATTGGTAATTTAGATATACCTGACCAAATTCTACATCTGGGAGTTCTTTATAATAAGCAACTAAGGATTGATTTAGTTTACCTCGAAACTGATAAAGCATTCCTTCAAATTCAAAATATATTTGATACTTACTTTCTAAGGCATTATAGAAAGGAGGTCTTCTTTCGTTCATGGTAATTGCTCTTCCTCCCTTACTTGGTTCAAGCAAAGACTCTATGCATAGTTCGGCATTTTTAGCAAAGGAAACATCGGTAAAGATTAAACCTTGGTGGGTAACAAATAAAACGTTGTGCACTTTAAAATCTAAATGCGCATAAGTAGTAAGCTGGTCTTCAGAAAAACCTAAAATAGTTCTATATCCCTTTTGTTTTAACAATACATACTGAAACAATTTAGCCTCAACAGTTTGCCCATAATACTTCTCCGAAACTTTCTTTAAAAGCAACAAATAAGCCATATCATCCATCCCAAAAGCAGTTGCATGCGCATCTAACTCCTCAATCAAAGCTTGAATAGTTAAATTATTTAAATGTTGGATATGGCCTTCAATTTTCTGAGGGCTAATTGGTTTTGAAATGGTAAAGTCAATCTTTGCGTAATTTAAAAAAAGCGGATGCCCGTATACATCAATCTCTGTTTTTCCAAAGCTGGATGAAACCGAGAAAATGCAAAAAAATGCAAGGATCCCTTTTAACAAGTGCTTTTGATAAACTAAACGGATATATTTAAATAATTTATTCAATTGATTTTCAATGCTGTAATACAAATATACGAAAATATTTTACATATTTAACATTTAGTTAACATTGAAAGTTTTAGAAATTGAAAATTGACATTTTTTTAAGATTACTTTGATATAAGGCAGAGCGGTGTATTTTTGCAGTCCTTATCATTTAACATGAGATCAATTCAATTTAGAGAAGCTTTAAGAGAGGCCCTTTCAGAAGAAATGCGCAGAGACCAAGATGTATTCTTAATGGGAGAAGAAGTTGCAGAATACAATGGCGCTTATAAAGTGAGTCAAGGTATGCTAGAAGAGTTTGGCGAAAAGCGCATCATTGACACTCCTATTGCAGAATTGGGTTTTGCAGGAATTGGCGTTGGTGCTGCCATGAATGGTTTACGCCCTGTAATTGAGTTTATGACTTTTAACTTCTCTTTAGTAGCCATAGATCAAGTGATAAATGCAGCCGCAAAAATGTACCAAATGAGTGGTGGCCAATTTAATATTCCGATGGTGTTTCGTGGCCCAACCGGTAGTGCTGGCCAACTA
>VEQB01000323.1 GCA_018883485.1 Bacteroidota bacterium | reverse complement strand
GAGCTATCTCCTGTTCGCAATTCTATGTTAAGTTGTGGCGCAATATCTTTAGCAGCATCCTTAAATGCGATTAATAAATCGTTGCTTAAGGCACGGATTGGGGTTATCCAAATAGCTTGTAAACCTTTACCCGCATTTGGTGCAGCTTCTAAAATGATAGGTAAGGCCAGTGAAAATGTTTTGCCACTCCCAGTTGGTGCATTTACTAAACCGCTATGCCCTTGGGCCATAGCTGCCCAACTTTCTTCTTGGAAGCTAAAGGGTGTCCAATTTTTCTTTTTGAACCAAGCATGTAGTGCGTTTAATTGCATGTGTAAATTAAATAAAAAAGGGTCGACAATTGTTTGCCGACCCTTTTCTTTTACATAATTTGAAGTTTAGTTTTTCTCGTAAGAAGCAACTTCTACTTCTTTGTAATCAACTAATCTATAACCTGCTTTTTCAAGAGGGGCTTTAATTTTTTCTTTGTCACCCACTATTAAAATTGTCATCTGTTCTAATTTTAAAACCTCTTTGGCCAACGCGTTAATTTCCTCCTTGCTCAAAGAATTTATAGTAGCATTTTGTTGCTTGATATAATCTTTAGGCAAATCAAATTCTACTAATCTATTAAGGAAAGATGCTTTTTGGCCAGGTGACTCGTAACGTAAAGCATCACTTTGGGTGATAGATTTTTTCATAAAATCCAATTCATCATCAGTAATACCTTTGTCTCTGTAGTTTTTTACCTCATACATAATTTCCTTTAATGCGCTATCTGTGGCAGAGGTGCGCACCCCTGTAGAAATTTGGTAAACACCTACTCTATCTTTATAGCCGCTGTTTCCAGAACGGATGCCATAGGTAAAACCTTTGTCTTCGCGTAAGTTCATATTTAAGCGGCTATTAAAACTTCCACCCAATGGATAATTCATAGCATTCGTTTTAAAGAACTTACCGTTATAGTCATACTTCTGGCCTAACATGCCTACTCTTATTTCTGATTGTGAAGCTTTGTATTTGTCTACAAGCATAACTGTTTTGTCTGAGCCAGGCGCTGCTACTGGTGCAGGAACAGCAGGGATAACCACATTCTTTTTACCCCAATCTTGTAAGAATTTTAACTTAGGGAAGATTTCGTTTTGATCAATTTCTCCAACAATAGTTAGGGTTGCAAAATCTGGCGCATAATACTTATTGTAATAATTTTGCACATCTTTTATGGTAAAAGCTTTAATACTTTTTATGGTTCCCATTACAGGTTCTGCTGCAATTGATTTTCCGTAAACTAGTTTAGCAAAAGCCATATTAGCAGTAGTTGCAGCATCATACTTTGAAGAATTAACATACTGGTAGGCCATAGTTTGGTTTTGCTTAAACTCATCTTGGTTAAACTTAGGGCGCATTAACTTTTCTTCCATTAATTTTAACGTGGCATCTAAGTTCTTTTTAGGAGTAGAAACTTCCATATAATGATTATCTGTACCTGCACCAAAGCTGATACTAGCTCCTAATTTAGAAAGTTCGTTTTCAAAAGCTTCAGTGGTGTAATTTTGAGTAGCTTCGCCCATTATAGAGGCAGTTAAATTGGCTAAACCGGTTTTACTTGGGTCGCCAGCAGCTATGTTACCACCTTTCATGCTAAGTAACAGAGTAACCATAGGAGATTCTTGAATTTTAGTTCCAATTACCTTAATACCATTATTCCAATTAGCTGAATAGAATTCTGGAACATTTGCAGGTTTTGCTGCTCCTGGATCAGGGCGTTTGCTGCGGTCAAAATTATCTTTTGGCTTGGTGTAAGAAAGGCCTTTATATTCTAATTCTCCTTTCACAACAGTTCCAGAAGTGTTGGTTTCTTTGGCTTCTTCCTTAGCACCATCCTTATTTTGTTTAGGGAAAGCAGTTACCAACACATAATTCTTATCTTTAATATACTGACGAAAAACACGCATTACATCTTCCTTAGTTACCTTTTGATAACGGGCTAAATCATCTCCAATATTGTAACCCTTATCTAGCTTAGGATTGCCATGAGATAAGTACCAGGTTTGACTTAAAACTGAGGCTTTTGTTCCAACAGTATTTAAGATACCGTAGTAAGAAGATTCATATTGTGCTTTTGCTCTTAACAAATCATCATCATTTACACCCTTTTTATCAAACGCAACGAACATTTCTAGAAGGGCTTTCTCAATATCATTTTTCTCATTCATCATAAATTCATAACCAGGGTTATCTACAATATTAACCGTAAACTCACCAGCTAACTCAGAACCATAATTGTAGCTAAATGCTTGAATAGAGCGTTGTGGCTTATCTCCAATATCTTTCATAAAAGTTTGATATAAGATAGAATTGTTTCCAGTACCTAAGATATAACTTAAAATATCTAAAGCAGCCTCGTCTTGGTGCAATGTTTTAGGAGTTGGCCAAACAAAGTTGAACATTTTGGCATAAACGTTATCGGCATAATTAGCATATCTTGTATCAGGTAATTTCACTTGCTCTAAGCGCATTGGTTTTACCTCTGGGCCTCTTGGTATTGGGCCAAAATATTTCTCAGTTAATTTAACCACATCTGCTGCGTTAACATCACCTGCAACTACCACACAAGCATTGTTAGGACCATACCAACGCATAAAGAAGTTCTTTAAATCGTCTACATCTACCCTATCTAAATCCTCTAAGTAGCCAATGGTAGGCCAATTGTAAGAGTGTCCTCTAGGATAAAGGTTGGCATCTTTTATTTCGTCTACCTTACCATAAGGAACATTATCTACATTTTGGCCTTTTTCATTTTTTACGGTAGCTCTTTGTACTTCAAATTTCTTTTGAGTTACTGAATCGAGTAAAAAACCCATTCTATCTGCTTCTAACCAAAGCGCAGTTTCTAAATAGTTGGCAGGTAACGTTTCAAAGTAGTTTGTACGATCGCGGTTGGTAGTACCATTCATTTGCCCTCCAGCACCTTGAACAATTTTAAAATGCTCTTCATCTTTTACATTCAAAGAACCTTGGAACATCATGTGCTCAAAAAAGTGAGCAAACCCAGATTTTCCTGCAGATTCTCTTGCAGAACCTACATGGTAAGTTACCTCCACATGCACAATTGGATCAGAATGATCTTCGTGTACAATAAGGGTAAGTCCATTAGGTAAACGGTACTTTTTGTAAGCAATTTTTAACTCACCAGGTGCGGCATTTACCTCTTCTAGCAATTGAGTTTGGTTAGGGTTAGGT
>VEQB01000022.1 GCA_018883485.1 Bacteroidota bacterium | reverse complement strand
CAATTAACCTGAGTGTTGATCGCTATAATCCAGATTTACCCGCTCTTGCTGCCAGTGAAGAGTATTCAAGTTCTGGAGACCTGGAAGGATCGCCAGCAGTTTTTGAAATCATTTAATCATAAACCCTTAATCAATAAAACACTATGCCCACCTTAGGACAAATTGAAGCCAGCGAATACAATCTGCTAGGCGCCATGTCGGAAGACGATTTTCTGGAAGCACTCAGTTTGAGTGGTCCAGCCGATAAGAAAAAACTGTTTCGTAAGATTCAAAACCAAACCAAAGCTACAACGGCTGCTACCAGCTCGCGTTCACGTGCTGAGTTTGAAAAGCGCATTGCCATGTTGCCTAAAGAAATTCAGCAAGGTTTGGCAAGTCAAAGTTTACAAGCTGTAGATACCGCCTACTATGTGGCCAGAGCTATTGGCGGTTCCAAAGTAATAAAGATGTTTAAAGACGACGATAATAAGGTAGTTGGCCAATCAAACATCTCTAGCGGAAAGCTCGAAAAGGGTAACTACTTCTTGCTATACGGTATCACTTTATTGGGTGCAGTAGGCGAAGCCGCAGATAACCCTGGAACGGTGAACTATGATATTATTCCTGATTATGTACGCAATGGTGAATTTGAGTTCAAAGCCAATGGAACTGTTCTTGTCCCTAATACTTCCTGTGAGGTTTTTCAAACAGAAGGTAAAGATAATTTCAAAGGCTTGTTTGTATTGGATAATCCTAAAATTATTCGCGACCAACAGTCCATTGAATTTAACCTTGAATGGGCAGCCAATGCGCCAGAAAACTCTTTTCTAAAAGTAATCCTTAGAGGTACCGCAGTTATTAAAGCCTAAATCCAAAAGCGCAACATTCTATGAAAAAGCACAAGTTTCAGCAAATCAGAATAACCGTAAACAGCCCTGGCGAGTCTTTGAGGCTCACAGCCCAAACCGATAAGCAATATGCCCGCTTAAGAGGCATTTATGTGTCGCTACCACAGGAAAGTCTGATTGCTGGAACTATGCTTGGCTTAAAGGTAAACAACCAAGAGGTTTTTGAAGACTTGCATGAGGTAAAGCTTCTAACAAGTGGAAACCAGGTTGCCCCCAACCAAAAGTTTTTCTTGTTTGAAGAACAACTTGATGCGGGTGGCAGTGCCATTGAAGGTAGATTAACCGATGGTGCAGCTCTTGAAACGGTTCCTGGCGATCTAGCTCCAGAGGGTTATCCGTATGAGGCGAAAATTTATTTGTGGCTTAGCAACGAGAATTGAGATAATGGCATTTATTAGCTATCATATCTTGTGGTTAAAGGTTGATTCTAGTGGTCAAACCATACATGTCAATCACAAAATGCCTGCCTACCTTAAAAGGTGTACAGGCTTTATAGTAAAGCATACCAAGGGGCTTAAGCCTAATGCGTATCTTCCAGAAATAGGTTGGTTAAACCTGCAATTTAACAACCTTAAGGAAAATGCCATTGCTGCTGTAGTTTCTTGTCCTGCTGCTCTTGAAGTGAATGATCGTTATGATTTTCAAACCTTAGATGTTCAATTACAACCAGGCACACTGCTATGTGGTATTTATACAGACACCACTCCAATAAGCAGTTTTTCTCCCTACCGTATTAGTGTCTATCTCAGGTGTTCCTCACTTGAAAAAGATACCTACAACACTAATCCTAATGCCAATAAAGAACAGCCTTATGCCGATAGTTTTTACCAGGAGGATAAGCTATGCTAGAAGCCATTACATATATAAAAGAACAGTTGGCTCAAAGGGAAATTCCCATAGCCTTACATCGCTTTAAAAAGGTTGTTACGCGAAGTGGGCAAAATAGGTACGATGTACCTGCCTATAATGAATTGCTTTTTCTAACCAATGCTCCAGAATTACCACTTAGAACCAAAATCATCTCTGATACAAACATCATTGAAATTGGGCCAGAACATGCCTATTCAGAGAGCCTTGAAGAGTTCTCAGGTTTAGTTGCCATTGTGTTGCCAAACAACCTAACAGTTTATCCAGTACTAGAATTTATTCAAATCATACTATAACGTGAACAAGAGAAAAATATACAATGTAACATCTGCCTGCGCAAAGTTGATAAAGACTTTTGTCAAGCAAGGACATACCCATGTTGTATTTAATGCCTTGTTTTATAGAAATGGCAAAAAGCTCAATAGCATTGAAAATGCTGCCATTGCCAATTTCTCACCTTTGGTAATTAGCTATGATAAATCTGAAAATCCTGATAAGGTAAAAATTGAGTTTAAGTCCGCAGACGATAATATCCTGATTTGGTCAAAGGTGTTTGAATTTCATGATGCAGATGCTGAGCTTCCAAAATCCCTTGCAGGATTTAATGGGTTGGGTGAAGCAGAAGTAAATGAGTTGGTTCAACGTAAATTCTCTGAAATGGAGCGCAGCAAAGAATTGGAGCGCTTAAGTTCAGAGCTTACCAAAGCCCAGGCCTTAAATGATGAGCTGCAATACCAAGTATCAGACATGCAGGCCAGTTTAGATGCCAAAAAGCAAATTGAATATTACTCCTCTGTAATTGGAATGGCGCTTCCTGGGCTTGCAAAATTCTTTACAGGAACCCCTGTTGGAACTGCCATTAACTTCTTATCTGGTGCAGATGAATCCACTGCCCAATTGGAGGCTGGAAAAGAAAAAGACCCTAATCAACGAGAGGCAATTCTGGAACTCATTCAAACCTTTTGCAATGGACTTTCAAACCAAGAGCTTGGAACCATGTACTTGCTGCTAAGTGAAATTGAAAAGGATAAAGCAGTACTCAAAACCATTCTCGATCTCATTACACAAAATCACCCAACACCACAATCGTAAATTCTTATGTTTCCATCATTACGCCCAGGAAAGAAGGCCGAAGCAAAATCGGTTCAGCTAAAAATACACCCCAATGATGCCTTAGAAGAACGCATCATTACCGAATCCCTGCAAAAAATAGCAGATGAGTTTAATGCCAAAGAACTTCAAATTATGATAAAGAAGTTGGAGTCTTTCGATAACAGGCTAAAGCTACGCGCATACCTAACCATAAGATAGTTATTATATGGCCAATAATCCTTCCACAATAGAACAACACATTGGGCTCAATCCTGCAAAGATTGTTAATGGCATTCTTGTGATTGGAGGGGTAATTATAACCTATACGCTTGCAAAAAAGCTATTGGTAGATTTTAGAAAAAACAATACACAAACCCAGGTAGATGATAGCCCAACAGCACGCCAAGCAATTGGTCTTCGCTCTGCTATTAATCCCTCAGGTATATCTTGGCTTAAAAGTATTGATACTACTTCTGTTTCTGTCGTTTTTGAAACAGCTAAATCCATTACTAACTTGGATCAAGTTGCTAGAGATTATGCCAATCTTTTTGAAGACAATTTGCTGGATGACCTTCAAAGTGAATTGAGTGCTTCAGAGTATCAAACCTTTTTATCCATTATAGCAACAAATCCTAAAAAGCAAGGAGACAAAGGCAGCAGCCCAGCAGTTGAATTTGCTAAAGCAAGCAGTTTAGTAGTTGCAAAAAAGCCAGTTACCTTAAGGAGCTCACCTGATGCTTCAAACCATGGAGCCTTTTACGAGCAATTCTCTGAAAAAAATACAATTAGGGTATCAAAAGCAGGAGAGTTTTTAGGATATGCAACAGGCAGGCAACAATACGACCAGAAGAACAATGTAAAGTTTATTGAAGTTGCCTATGTTATCAATGCAGCCAAGGCCCCTAGTGCTTATAAAGATAAGAACAAAGCCAGAGTAAGCTTTTGGGTTTCCAGCTCAATTGATTTTGTGGACATATTCCCCTTCTACAAAAATATGTATGATGCCTATCCTGCCACCATTCCTTTTACTGCTTGGATGAAACCACAAGACTTTTTTACCCTTAAAGGTTTGCCAACACCCATGCTGTTAACCATCCGCAAAGCGCCCATTCTTAATGAGCAGCTTATCTTGATAGACATAGCAAATGTCAATTCCTTACTAGGTGAACCTGTATTGAGTTTAACCACTAATAAAGGTGAGTTTACCCAATTTAAAACCATTGACAATACCCTGCTTTGGGTAGAAAAAAAACACACTACAATTCTTTTAAACGCATGAGCACAAAAACAGAACTATACGTAACAACTTATTATGAGCTTGCCAAAAAAGCTGGCGAAAAGTTTGGGATCGACCCATTAATAATATTATCACAAGGCGCATTTGAAAGTGCTTGGGGAACCTCAACCCTAGCCAAAAAGCACAACAACTTTTTTGGTATTACTGCGGCTGGAAAGGTAAATGACTTTTGGAAGGGAGCTTCTGTAAAAGCCAACCCAAAGTACAATTTGGTATTCAGGGTATATGCCACAGCCCAAGATAGTTTCTATGATTTTGCCAGGCTCATTGCAATTAGTTATAAGTCTGCCAAAGCTGCTGGAACAGATTACAAACTTTATGCCCAGCGCATATCACAAAGTCCTTATATATCGGAGAAAAATGGCGACGATAGGAATGCGTACATGAAAGGAATCATCTCCATTTATGAAAACATTCTATCCATCGCTAAAAAAAAAGTATTACTACCAAATCCTCCCTTGGCTTAGGCGGTGCGCTGCTATTGCTTTGGGGAGGCAGGTACTTGTATCTCAAACTTTTTAAATAAAACTAAATGCTATTTAAACTTACCAATATTCGAAATAGGGTTCAGAAAACCTTTTCCATAAAAGACCTACTTGGGCTTTTAGGTGATAGGGTTAACGATGAAATACAATTTGGCAAAGAGCGCTATAAAATAAGCACCATACAAGAAATCAATGGCAGTCAAAACGACACTACCAGCCTGATTTGGAAACCAGAATGGATAAAGGTAAACCTCATCGTAAGCGCCAGTGGCCAAGCTCAGTTTCGGTTTGAACCAAACGCAGATGATCCAGAGGGATTATTCCTGGTAGTAAACGGAGCCTTATTCGACCACGGCTCTCACAGCGCCTTTCATGTAGAGGAAGGAGTGCTTTATTGGCACGGTAGATTTCAGCTTGAACCCACCGATGTGGTATATGTAAAATACTTAACACTAACCCATAATTAAAATTATATGAGTGAACTTTTAAAAATCAAACAGGTTGACCAGTTAACACAAACACTGGCACAAAAAGCCTTAGACTCAGAAGTAGTTAAAAAGGCCAACAATTTATCAGATGTAAATGCTATCACAGCAAGAGCAAACCTCAATTTGTATTCAAAAACAGAGGTAGACAATTTGGTGATAGGCGCCAGGAATGCCTTTAATGTTGCCGACATTGCTGCAAGAGCTGCTTTAACAGGCTTAAAGGTTACAGACCGTGTGTTTGTAAATGATGATGGTGACTCTAAATGGGCTTTGTACATTGTAACCGCTGTTACTACTGGTACTGGTGCAACTTCTACCTTTAAAAAGATTGCAGATGAAGATTTGTTTACCAATGCCTTAAGTGCAGCGGCTGTTAAAGCTGCGTATGAAAGCAATGCCGACACATTTGCCTTCAATGGAGTTTACAAGGGTAAGCTTGACAAGATTACCATTGCCAATAACATTGACTTGGATCTTGTAAGGACAAATGCAAGTAATGCCTTAACAAATGCAGCCGCCGCTCAATCTACTGCTAATACGGCTAACACCGCAGCAGGTGCAGCGCAAACTTCGGCAAACAATGCCAACACAGCCGCTTCTGCCGCTCAAACAACAGCAAACAATGCAGCTTCAGCTGCCGCTTCTGCCCAAGCAACAGCCAATGCCAAAGAGGATGCCTTTATTCAGGTAACAGAAAACTTTACTGGTTTAACTGGCGCTGCAAACGTAGATATTCCCATTACCTTAGGTCAAACCCTAAAAGGAGGTTTTGCAACCATGGTTTATGTAAATGGACTGCGTGTTAAAACCATTAATGCCACACAAGGAGCCAATGCCATTACCTTTAAAGTACCTTATGCCATTGAGACTTCTGATGACATTATGGTAAGCTACACTTACTAATACTTGTTAATGGAAACCATTTCAGCTAAACAAGTAGATGGGGCAGTTGATACCTCAACTGAACAAAATATTGGAGGGGTGAAGTCATTCACCTCTCCAGTAAATTTCATTCCTGAAAATCCAGAACCGTTTGTCTGTATGCGAATGGAAGGACTCTACTTATACTGGTTAAAAGATCAAAACAATCTTTATTCCGAAGGAGACTTAAGATTAGGACCAGGATTAAATACCGAGGTATTGAGCCTCCAAAAATTTCAGGAGGGGCAGTGGCAAGAGCCAACACCCAGCAAAATTTAATAACAACAAAATGAAACCTCACACACGCTACAAACTAACATTAGCAGCTGCCCTATTTCTTGCAGTTGTTACCCTTGTCTCTATCTTTTTAAAATTAGAAACCGTTGCTACCGCAGGTATTGCTGGCATTATGACCGTATTATCAACCTATATCTGGTCTCAAACAACTCGTCCAACTTATTACCCAAATGAAAAATCTAAACACTCGACTAAATCTGATAAAAATGTTCCTCCTGGCTATGCTTACCCTGGCCCTATGGATATTTTGGAAAAGCAATAAACACCTAAGAGCCGAAAAAGCGCGAATGGCTCATACTTTGGATTCTCTAGGTGGAGCTATTACTTACCTGAAATCGGAAAACGGAAAGCTCATTGCCAAAGGTGATGTGCTCAACCTTCAATTAAGTGAACTCAAAGAATTATTCCCAAAAACCATAGCTGGCATAAAGGCTTTAGGAGTTGCTCCATCAAGGGTTAGTAAGGTTTCTGGAATTGGTTTCACACATCAAAGGAATGTGATTACGCACATTCATGACAGCATACTTTATGATACCATTCCTGTTAAAATCTTTAAATACCAAGACCCCTGGTTAAGCTTAAGTGGTATGGCTATTGGTGATTCTCAAAGCGTCCAACTTAATTTAACAGATACACTTTTTCAGGTAGTTTATAAAGGTGATCGGTTTAGACCCTGGCTTTGGATTTTCTCTAAAAGAAAATTGCAACAACGTGCGCAGTTATCTAATCCATATTCCAACATTACCTACCAACAAGTCATAACCATTCAAGCCAAGTAAACCTTGAACCAGCTCAAATTAAATAAGGAAATAGAAACACTTATCCTCCAAAGGGATAAGGAAGCCAAGCCATTTACGGATGCCGACAAGCGCATGATTTCCTTATACGAAGGAGCTGGAGGTCTTGGTTCAAAAGGTGCAACTGGCGAAGGTATTCTTTATGAGTTTTATACACCTGATTACGTTTGTGAGCTCATGTGGAAGTTAGCTTACCGATATGGGTTCAAACCAAACGGTACAGTTTTAGAGCCAGCCATGGGAACAGGAAAAATGCTAGCTTATGCGCCAGACAAAAGCAAGTGTACAGGGTTTGAGATTAGCCCTATTGCCAAAAGAATTGCACAAATTCTTTACCCAGAGGCCAATCTTTATGATGGCTATTTTGAAACAGCCTTTTTAGAACCACCTAGGTTTAGCACAAAATTAAAAGGTAAAATCACTTGGTTACCAGGTTATCCTTACTCACTGGTAATTGGAAACCCTCCTTATGGTAAATATAAGAACAAATACTCTAGTTACTTTACTAAACCTAAGATGCATCAAATAGAATTATTTTTTATGTATCAAGGCTTGCAAATGCTGCATAGTGGAGGATTGTTAGTGTATATAACAGGCTCAAACTTTTTACGTAACGGAATATCTTATCAAAGTGAAAAATTGGAACTTGAAAAGCTTTGCTCATTTGTGGATGCCTACCGCCTACCACCAGTTTTTAAGTCAACTTCTGTACCAACCGATATTTTAATTTTTAAAAGAAAATAGCTATGATTTATCCTAAAAATACAATTAGTCCAGAAGTAGTTTTTGACAAAAATGATTTCTTTGATCTGGAAGCTAAAATAGATGCCTTAGATGCAGAATTTAAGGTGCGTGAAATAGAAGTAACCTTTAACCAAGAAGCCTATTTCTTTGGCCAAGTCAACAGCTCAGAAGATGTATATCAATTCATCAAAGAGCGCATTTTATCTGGTATTGAGGTGCAAGAACATTTCATTGCTATATATCTAAACCAATCCAATAAAATTATTGGGTATTACCATCACTCTACTGGATCTATAAATGCCACCTTAGTAGATATTGAAATTGTTTCTGCTGTGGCACTAAAAACACTTGCAAAATCAGTGATTATTTCTCATAATCATCCTAGTGGAAACTTAAAACCGTCAGATGCTGACCGCAATTTAACCAGAAACATAAAAGCAGCCCTTAAGCTATTTGGAATTGCCCTGGTAGACCATTTAATCATTACGCGAAACGGCTATTACTCTTTTGCAGAAAAAATGGAAGTATCATTGGGTTCTGTTCAAACCGAAAATGAAGATTTAGTAAATGCGCTTAGAAAAGAAATTTTGCTTCAGCTAAAAAAAGTAACTCCAGCCAACTCTCCAAACCTCTACAATATGCTAAACACCGAAGAAGGTTATGGGGCAGTAGAGAAAATGGTAATTGAGCGAATGCTAAAAACACAACTGGTTCCTGCGGCCATTATTCCTATGATAGAGTCTGACCTTGATATGATTTGATGGACAGGCTTAACCCGAAATATCAACGCGCAAGGGTGTTTATGCTTAGGGATATCTTAACTAAGGTTGACCCAAAAGCACAGCACGCTGCATTGATGCGCAATGGGGTATTTCCGCCAGATAGAGATGAAAAAGCCATGGTGGAGGTGTATTTGAAAGATAGAGAGTTTTCAAAAGACCCACTTTCATTTACCGAGCTATGTACCTTTAATACTTGGTTTTCGATGCATCCTGAAAAAATCTGTGGCATTGAGAAAATTTCAACGTCTCGCGAGTTTCCTATCACTATTGAGGGCGATAGGCCACTGATTGAACAAACTCTTGGACATGCCTTAGGCAATGGACAACTTATCTTGGATTTACCTGGTGAATGGTATGTAGATTATTTTGACCCAAGTGATCAAGATTTTCTAGTTATCTATCGCTACCGTGATTTTCATGTGACAGTTTATAGTCAAGGACTAGATTTTAATCTTCAAGCACACAAAGGAGATTTTATCTTGGATAATATCAATTATCGAAAAATTGAGGATGCCAATACACATGTTTTAAGCTTTATGCAAGCCCATCAAAACCCTCAAAACCCAGAATCCATCCTAGAAATGGAAGCACTGGCTTTAGAATTAGAATTTCAATTAAAACAGCTATGAGCTACTTACAAGGAATAGAAAATATTAGTGGTTTAGGTGCATTAAACACCTATACTGAGTTGCAGTTAAACAATCAATCGGATATTATTGGAAGGGTACTCTCGCAATCCAAAGAGCTTTCTGGTCTTGGTGATGCCGAAGGAAAAACCTTGTCTTTTGCAGAAGTTGTTGCCAAATACAACAAAGGAATAACCGAGGCTGAAATACGCGCTTGGGTATGGTATAAGCGCAAATTGGGCGTAGCCATGAGTGGTTGGCAATCCTTTTATATGAAATCAACTGGTAAGCAATTAGAAAATGAATTGTTTGAATTGGTTAACGCGGGAGCTTTGTTTTACCATGCTGGCGAGCTATTGCCATTTCCAATTTATACCTACGGAAACATCTATGATAGGCTTACCCAATTGGAACAAGACCGTGCCGAAATAGAAAGATTATTTGGCGTTGAGGTGTACGAAACACACCTCCAAATATTGGAAAAAGCAAAGCCAGAATTACTTTCTGTTACCAATGCCGACCCAAAGGAAAGGCCTATCATTACAGCCATTTCTGATTTTGCCGTAGATGTGAATTTGTTTTTTGTGAGCCAGGTACGTGAGGAGTTTATGGACCTAGAAAATGCAGAGGAACTCAAAAAAGTAAATGGTAAGGTTGAACGCAAAAAAGAGCGTGAGAAAATTAATATCCGCTTTGATTCCGAAACGCGCTATACCCTACAGCAAGTGTTTGTAAAATGGCTCTATACCCTTAATGCCGATACTGATTTTGTAAAAAGTTCTGCTATTGACATAGCCGATTATTATTTAGCCAATCGCCCTTTGCGAGACGATAAGTTAAGCAAAGAAGAAAAAGCAGAACTTAGAGCCAATGCACGTATTGAGGGTGAGAGTTTGTTCTCTCGCTTTTTACATGAAGTCCCAACACATGAAGACCAAATGAAATTGGACCTGTCCTGGAATAGAATGTATAACGGCCAATCCGACATTAACTATTCCAAAGTACCTATTGGATTCGAATGTTCAGCTCGCTTTAAATCGGGTATTCTGCAAATTACCGATATACAACGCGAAGGAGTGGCTTTTATGGAAGCCATGGGATCAGGCATTAATGCCTTTGATGTAGGTGTGGGTAAAACCATGACTGCTATTGTAAACCTTGCGCACAACCTATATTCAGGCAAGTGCAAGCGCCCAATTATTGTGGTTCCAAAGCCTACTTACAAAAAGTGGATGAATGAAATCATAGGCTTTACCGATAAAAAATCGGGTGAGTTTGTTTCAGGTGTGTTATCTCATACTGGCATTACACTTAACGATTGGTTTAACCTTGGAACCGATATTGTTGGCAAGATTCGTTTGGATCAAGCCGTACCTGAGCGTTCTATCACCATGGTTACTTATGAAGGCTTTAAACGCCTTGGTTTTGGAGAGTCGGTTTCAGACGAACTCTTTACTGAGCTAGTAAACATCTTAGGTCAGAGCCGTGAGAAATCTTCTCGTGATAAAGAAATCGAGTACCAGAAGTTTCGCGAAATGATTGGCGTGGGTCAGAAAAACTCCATTGCCGATATTGATATTTTAGGTTTTGATTATGCCGTGGTAGATGAAGCCCACCGATGCAAAAATGTATTTAGCCAGGTGAAGAGTGATGAGGATGGAAACAAGCGCTACAATATTCAATCGGCGGTTTCTGAAACTGGTCAAAAGGCCTTTTTGATCCTATCCTTTATCCAGCGAAAGTTTGGCAGGAATACCATGTTGTTAACTGCTACACCATTTTCAAATTCTCCATTGGAAATTTACTCTATGCTTTCTTTGGTGGCATACGATTCTTTACGCGATAATGGCATTGTGAACCTAGATACTTTCTTTGATTTATTTGTTCTGCCAACTGTGGAGTGGACAGCCAATTACAAAGAAGAAATTGTAGAAAAGGAAGTGATTAAGTCCTTTACCAACCGAAGGATTTTGCAAAAGTTAATTTATAACCATATCCTTTATAAAACTGGTGAAGAGGCTGGTGTGGTTCGCCCTAAAAAGATTAACCTGCCGCTGCTTTACAACTTTGAAAATACCAAGGAGCGCTTGCCACAAGACAAGCAAGTGCTTACTTACATTAACATGACTGCCCGCCAGCGTGAGAACCAAAATGGTATTGTGGCTATGGCAAAAAACTCTACCAAGGGAAAACTCGACATGGGCAATTTGTTTCGTGCCCTGGCTTATAGCTTGGATAATGCCTTATCTCCCTATTTATTGAAAGGGACTCCCGAAAGTGCCAACGATTTTGTGCAGCAATCTCCAAAGATTGAATATGTTATGGAGTGCATACGCTCGGTAAAAACTTGGCATGAAACCCATGGTGAAACGGCAAGTGGTCAGGTAATATACATGAACCGTGGTAAACTATTTTTTCCTTTGATTAAAGAGTACCTCGAAAACGAAATCGGCTACCAACGGGGTGTAATGTATGACCGCGTAAAGGTGGATGAAGTAGAAATTATCTCTTCTGAGATTAATGATACCCGCAAAGAAACCATCAAAGAGGCATTCCTGGATGGCGTAGTTAAAATCATTATTGGTACGGCTACCATTCGCGAAGGAATTGACCTGCAAAAGCGCGGGACGGTAATTTATAATTGTTATCCCGAGTGGAATCCTACAGACATTCGTCAGCTTGAAGGTCGTATTTGGCGACAAGGAAACCAGTTTTCTTATGTGCGGATTGTGATGCCGTTGGTGCAAGATTCTATGGATGTGTTTGTGTTTCAAAAGCTCGAAGAAAAGACCTCACGCATCAATGACATTTGGTTTAGGGGAGACCGAGGCAATGTGTTGGATTTAGAAAGCATGGATCCGGAGGAAATTAAACTGGCTCTAATTACCGATGTGGACCGCTTGGTGAAAATGTTCTTTGACCAGGCTAAAGAAGAATTGAACCGAGAGTTTAGGAAAGTGAGTTCGGCCATTGAAACCTTAGCTGAAGTAAAACGCGATATTGAAGATTACAAGAATTATAAAGAGCGTTCGCTTGATACCATCCGAAGCTTTTATACAAGCTTATTGGGTTCTAAGTTCTTGGAACAAGTTAACCAAGTAAATGATGAAGCAGATAGCAGCGCCAAACAGTTTAAAAAGGCCAAAGAGCTGAAAGAAGATATTGAGGCCGTGCTTAACAGCTCGGGCCTGGAAGACAAAGACATTCTGGCCATTGGAAGAAAAATTGAGAGCTCTTATACCGTTTTGGGCATCTTCTTTTCTAACCGCTATTACCTAAATTATTTTAAAGAGTATGTGAGTAAGGTTCGAAAAACAGAGCGCACCTTGCTTAAACCTAAAGGCTATTCACTTTCTAGCGACTTAACTCCTGTAATAGCACAATATGAAGCAGAAAAAGTGGCTATCATAGAACAAGCAGAGCTTTTTAAAGGTGAATCAAACTCACCAAAATGGGCCGAGTTACGCACCATGATTGAACAAAAGAAATCTGCCCTTCAGGTAGAAGGCAGATCAGCCGAAAGCAGGGCCGAGGAATTTAACCGTTTGAATTACTTATTGGAGTATCGAGCCGCCACTGGAGTGGTTTCTCCGTTGCCCGACCAAAACATAAATGAGCTGGAGCTTGAAGCACTGGCCTTAGAACTTGAATTAGAACTATTATCCTTTTAAGAAATGATTAGCATAAACAACTACCAATCAGAAGCAGCTTCTATTAATTGGAGCGCCATGCCAGAGGCTCTTGCCAAAGGCCATAATTTAATGTCGGGGGCCTCGCAAAACAACTTTTCCATGTACCATTCCAATGAAAACATCAAGCGCGTTGTAGATGCTTATTTGGAGAAGCTCAATGGGTATTTGGCAGCAAATACTACAGCTAAATCTAAGCATACCAAAGAAAAGGCGGCAAAGCCAAAGGCAGCTCCAAATTCTAAATCATCAAAGGATAAAACGCTAAATTACAAAGGGCTTCGCGTTGAAATTCGCAAGGCTTCGGCTGGCTCTAAAAAGCTTATTGTTTGGGATGTAACCAAAGACCAAATTTTCGCAAATGAAAAGTTTGATAACGTTTCTCAGGCAAAGCGTTTTATTGAAGAAAACGAAATGATCCTGGTTAACGTCCAAACAAGTGAAGAGGTAGAATCCATAGATTCCGAGCAAGTTGAATTAATTGATTCGGATGTGACCTTTATTAAGCGTTACGCGGCTATGCACGGAAAGGTAAAATCTCAAGCACAAGTTTTGACTCTTATTCATAGTTTGCAAAAAGCCATATTAGAAAAGCGTATTGGAAAGGATTCTGCCTACGCCAAAGAAATTGAGCTGATGCAAAAGCAGCTGATTACCTGCTATGAGAAAATGGGCGATATGGCTGAAATTAAAATTGATTCAAAAAACCTAAAGCGGTATTTAGAGATTGCTGGCTCACAAGAAGGAATGCTTTCTATTGCTTTGCTCAAAGCCTTTGTGGCCCTGAATGGCAAATCGGATATTAAAGACAAAGCCGAAAAGTTGTTTGCCCGCATAAAAAAATCTGTTGACCAAGGCAAAATAACACGCCAGGACAAATACGCTGATAAACTCAACGAGGCTTTTATTACCCTTAAATCTTATATTGAAGGAGAAACCAAAACCCTTTTTATTAATAAGGCACAGCTCAACGGCCTGATGGGAATAGTAAACGATAATTTATTTGCTCAAAAAAAAACTTTAAACGGCACCGATGATGAAACAGGTATTGTGGTAAACTCCGAAGACTTACTTAAAATGGAATTTGAGACTATTGGTCTTCAGGGAAAATACCGCCAGCTCATTGGCGACCCCAGTGTGGGTTTCACCGCTATGGTGTATGG
>VEQB01000322.1 GCA_018883485.1 Bacteroidota bacterium | reverse complement strand
GTTAGCACTGCTTTCAAGTTTAGAGATTTGAGCTTTCTGAACACCAACAAGTCGTCCAAGTTCTTCTTGAGTCAAGTTTCTTTCTTGTCTGGCAGTTTTAATCATTTTGCCCAATACATCCATACGAAGTTCATATTCGTATTCGTCGCGTTCTATCGTACCAACTTTGCCGATATACTTATCTTTCATCTCGGCAAGTGAGTAAGTCTTTAATTCTTTAGTTGCCATATCATTACTTTTTTTGTTTGTTGTTAAAATATTTGTCTTTCAGTTTTACTGCTCGGCCAATTTCGTTAGCCGGAACTTTGTCAACTTTCTTTATGAAACCGTGGGTTGCTATTACCAAAGTTTCTTTATTATCTGTCTTGTCCCAAAATGCAAGAAGTCTGATTTGAAGTCCTGCGAACTTTGTCCGAAACTCCCAAATGTCATTTTGAAGTTTCTTAAAAAGTTTTGGGTCATTTGTCTGTTCAGCAAGGTCAATATTGTAAAAGACTTTCTTTATTGTCTTTGGGTTGAGTTGCGAAATGAATTCGTCTGCTTCATCTAAAAATTTCGTCTCAAAAAATCTCATTAAATACTGTCTTGTTTAACGTCACAAAGATAATAAAAGTTTCCAAAATTAGAAACAATATTTTTCGTGTTTGGTTTGGTATCGGTTTTCTAAGCTAACGCACAACGTTCCCACGCCTTGCGCTCGTTGCCGATTGCGTAGCAGAAACTGTCAACCAAGATAAAATATTTTGCGTACACAAAAGTTTCATTTTTAGAACGTCACCGGCAATGGCGCAAGACGTGTGTTGAACTGAAACCTTACAGGAATTTCTATCTTCATGGTTCAATTTATATAAAAAACATTATGAATCAAAAAAAAGTTTAAGTGAAGCAGCTCAATGTTATTTGAGTAAGCTAGAAAGCACGATGACAGTTGGGAATTATTCCAACAAATCCATTCGCAATTATGTACGGGAGGTGAGGTTTTTACTGGAGTATTACCCAGAAGAGAATCCAAGTTGCATAAGCCAAGATCAGATAGAGGCATACATTTTGTATTTAAAGAAGACCTTTAACTCAAGTCATGCCAAGTGCCGGAGTGTTGCACAGAGTGTTTCGTTTTTCTACAAGCAAATTTTAAAGAAGCCTTATGAATTACCTTCAAAATTATATCCCAAGAAGGAATTTAGGCTTCCGAATGTAATGGGTGAAGATGAGGTATTGCAATTACTTAATGCTTGCGAAACCATTAAACAGCGGGCTATTGTAGCGTTAATTTATAGCAGTGGTATTCGATTAGAGGAAAGCAGTCTTCTAAAGATAACAAGCATAGAAAGCCAACATATGCGTATAAAGGTAGTTCAAGGCAAGGGCAAGAAGGATCGTTACACCGTATTGTCTCATGCTTGTTTAAATACCTTGCGCAGCTATTTTAAAAAACATCGTCCTCATTTTTATTTGTTTTGCAACGCATATGTTAGATAATGGCTCAGATATCCATACCATCAAAGAGCTATTGGGTCATAGCCGTATAGAAACGACCATGATTTATTTGCACCTTCAGAGTAAAAAACGCTATGGCTTGGTTAGTCCATTGGATACATTACAGAAGAAAAATCCATTGGAATTTATTTCAGTAAACCAAAGTTCGTTATGAGTTTACAAGATCAAAAGCAAGTTGTTGGATCATCGGTTCAACAGGTATTGCAAAGATTTAAGGATTGGCCGTTATTGGTTCAGCTTGGTTCTTATAGAATATTAAGTAAGCTAGAAACATGCCGTACTCAGGCGATGGGTTTTTATTACTATGGATATAATTCAACAAGCTGTAGTTATAAGGAAAAGGTATATCATAGTTGCAGAAATAGGCATTGCCCCAATTGTGGCAATAGCAAGAAAGAAGAGTGGATAGAGAGTAGATTAAGGGAGTTACTACCTTGCAAGTATTACCATGTAGTATTTACGTTGCCACACCAATTGAACAGTTTAATACTTGGTAATAGGAAGGAGCTGTTTGACTTATTGTTTTCAGCTACTTCTTATACCTTATTAAAGTTTTCGAAGGATGAGCAATATATGGGAGCACAACCTGGGATAACGAGTATATTGCATACGTGGGGCCAGCAGTTGAGCTTTCATCCACATATGCATTGTATAGTAAGTGGAGGAGGTACAAATGAAGCCAATGAATGGAAAGAAGCAAAGAAATGTAAATATGGGAGTTTATTTCCGGTGCAGGCAATGGAGCCAGTATTTAAGGCTTACTTCTTAAAGCATCTACGAAAGCTTAAAACAGATGGTAAGCTACGCTTAAGTTATCAGCAAGAGCAGCAATGGAAAGGGTTTTTGGATGAGCTATTTAGCACCACATGGATACTTTATGCCAAACAACCTTTTGGCGGCCCACAGCAAGTTGTAGAATACTTGGCAAGGTATACGCATAAGGTAGCGATAAGCAACCACCGTATGCAGCAAGTAGATGAACAAGGGAATGTGACGTTTACCTACAAGGATTATGCTGATGGTAAAAAGAAGAAGGAAATGACTTTACCTGCGAAGGAATTTATACGAAGATTTGAGCAGCACATATTGCCCTATAGGTATTGTAAAATAAGGCACTATGGATATTTGGGTAACAACAGGCGCAAGAGGAAGGTGAATGAAATTTTGGCAAAGATGAAGCTTCCTAAATACCCAAAGGATACAAGTTTATCAACTACTCGATTTCAGTCAACACAGAGTAGAACAAAAAAGCCCCGTGAGACAACCGCACGGGGCTTTTTCACGAGGCTTTTTCGTCTACTCTGCTAAATGTTAGGTGCAGTGCTTTCTCATTTTGGTGTTACTAGAATGGTTTTTACACAGGATGAAATGTTGTGATTTGCTTTCAAAATGTATCTTTGACTTATTGATAAACACCGTGATGGCGTTTTAAATTATGATGCAAAAGTAAATATTTTGTTAGTATTAGCTATCCAATTTTTATTTATCTGATAGATTAGAGTTTGTAAAATAATTTAAAAATCACTGTTGTCCGATAAAAGTAATAAAAGAGTTTAACTATTCAAAAGCAGCTTGATAATCAATTAGTTTCAAATTAATTTTTCGAAATTTTAAAAGTAAGCCCCCTAGAACAAACCATATTGCCAATCATTGGGTTCCTGTTTTTGCCAATCCTTATCTGGGTTTTCTAAGAATAGTAGCAAATGAATATAGTTGAATAGGTGAATTTTGCAAA
>VEQB01000321.1 GCA_018883485.1 Bacteroidota bacterium | reverse complement strand
GAGGTGGTTCTCGAGCGCAGTCGAGAGGCATTGCCGTTTCATTCCAAACAAGCCTACTTTTTATTCGCAGCAACCCTACCATCCGTCATCGGTCACCCGTCACCCGCCCTCCACCCACAACATCACAAAAGCATTGTTCTTTGCCCATAAGGCTATCCATTTAAAGCATAATGCGTTACCTTAAACGTTCCTAGAAAACTTAAACTTAAGAGGCAGTATTATTTAATTCCATTAGTAGCACAGTGGCAATGCGCTTAGTTTTTTATCAAAGCATGCTTAATTAAAATTTCTTTTATATTGTAAACCCAATGAGAAAGGTATTTTTAGCAATTATTTATGGTTTAGCGGGTTTATTAGGACAACTAAACGCGCAGGTTTCTAATGAAGCCTTATACCGTAGCTATACCTTGAATGATAAGGATAGTAATCAAATAGGCTTTCAATTTCATAATACTAATTACTTTAGAAACACCGAATATTTTAATGAAACAGAAGAAGGAAGAACACTCTTTGGTTATCACCTGCATCCTCAATTATTTTATCAGGTTGGTGCCAACGTTAAACTAATAGGAGGTGTTTGGCTAAGGTACGATTTTGGCGGCAATCAACCCTTTACGCAAGTCTTACCAACCTTTACCCTTAAAATTCAAAAAGACTTAGAAATAGGCAGGTTTAGCACGTTGTTTGGTACACTCGAAGGAGGTATGACTCACCGTATGCTTGAGCCTTTGTATGATATCAATAAAGCTATTGTTGATCCTATGGAGTACGGATTACAATTGAAGTTTGAGAATAAAAAGAATTGGTTCGACCTATGGTTAGATTGGCAAAAGTTTATTGAACCGGGTGATTTTGCCAAAGAAAGATTAACTGGCGGTGTGCATTATGAATACGGAGGAGATGGGCCACTCAAAGCCTATTACCAAGGAATTGTTTACCATGAAGCTGGGCAAATTGATATAGATACCATTACCCCTTTTCAGATATTATTTAATCATGCGCTTGGGCTCAAGGCAGAAATTAAAAGTGGTGAACATTGGAAGTATTTTGGCGAAGCAAGTGTGATGAATTTTAATGATGTTACCTTTAGTGGATTATTTCCTAAGAAAAGAGGATATGGATATTTACTGCAAGGAGGCACTGCCTTTAAAGGAAATTATTTTTCATTGAACTACTGGCGTGGAGAGAATTTTGTGGCACCAGCCGGAACGTCCATTTATCAAAGTGTTTCAACAGTTGACTCTGCTTTGTATAAGCCTACTAGAGAATTGGTGTTTTTAAGGCTAGTAAATAATTTTCCAATTTTTAATTCGCCCGTTGTGGCGTCGTTACGTTTAGAACCATTTATAGACTTAGCCACCAAACGAATGGATTACAGCGGTTCTGTATATTTAGTAATAAGCCTGGATAAAGTATTTAGGAAGAGGCACTAGCTACCTTGAATTATTTCTGAAACAATTTTGGCAGAGTTTAAGCACAATGGAATGCCACCACCGGGGTGCACACTTCCTCCACAAAAATATAAACCTTTAATTTTTGAGCTAAAATTAGCATGCCTTAAAAAGGCAGCATGCCTGTTATTGCTGGCATTGCCATAAAGTGCGCCTTGGTGGCTAGAAGTTTTAGATTGAATACTTCTTGGGTCAAGAATAGATTCGCAAACAATGTGATTTGCAATAGGCACTGCCAACAACCTACTGAGTTTAGTAATAACTTGTTGCCTTGCTTCCTCAATAAGTTTATCCCAGTCTTGCCCTTTGTCGTTTGGTGTATTAATCATTACAAACCAGTTTTCGCAATTAGAAGGTGCATCATTTGGTTTGTATTTGCTGGTGATGTTTACATAAACTGTTGGGTCGGCAAATAATTTGCCTTTATTAAAAATCGCATCAAACTCTTTTTCATAGCTATTGCTAAAGAAAATATTGTGTAAGTCGAGCTCTGCAAAGCTGCGGTTAATGCCCCAATAAAAAATGAGTGCCGATGAACTTTTCTCTTGGCTTAAGATTTTTTCTGGTGCCTTTTCATTTTTTAATAAATGCCTGTAAGTTGGGTAAACATCCATATTGCTAATTACCTTATTGGCAGGATAAAATCCTTTTGCTGTGCTTACGCCTATGGCTTTTTTGTTTTCAACTACTATTTCATTCACCTTTTCATTTAGTAAAAATGTAACACCTACATCTTTTGCTGTTTGGTAAAGGGTTTGGGTTATTTGGTGCATACCATTTTTTGGGAAGTAGGTACCAATGGTATGTTCCAAATGTGGTATCATGTTTAATAGGGCTGGCGCTTCATAAGGGTTTGAGCCATTGTAGGTAGCAAATCTATTAAAGTATTGAACCAAATGCGGATGCTTTAATAGTTTTTGATTTTCCTGCGCCATCGATTTAAAGAGATTTAAATTAGGCAGGTTTGCTATTCCTTTTAAGGTTTCTATTCTAAGAAAATTCTTTGCTTGGTGCAGGCTCTTTTCTATAAAAAGCGGTGTGGTAACATCATAGCGTTTCTTTGCTTTTTTAAGGTAGGCCTCAACTATGCTTGGTTCAACACCAAGTTTTTCTTTTATTTCTGAACCAAATCTTTGTATATCGTGATAGGCAATTAAACGCGTGCCATCTTCATAAAAGTAATGACACCCTTTCTCTAATTTTATATAAGGAAAACATTCTTTCGGATTTTTTCCAGCTAACACCAACAACTCTTCCACTAAATGTGGGAGGGTAAATAAAGATGGGCCAGCATCAAACCTATAGCCATTTAATTCAAATTCGCTCAGTTTTCCGCCCACGTAAGCATTGGCCTCAAATACTTTTACTTGATAACCAGCACAGGCCAATCTTATTGCGCAAGCTAGGCCGGCAACGCCAGAGCCAATAATGATGGCCGACTTACTTAATTGGTTAGAACTCATTAGAATTATTACAGAGCGCGTAAATGCGAAAACAATTTAGCATAAAAATCCTTTGTAATACAAATAGTAATCAAATATGTTTTTTGGAGATAAGCGTTTTTTAGTGTTTTTGTTAATTATGACATTCTTGTTTTTGGGTATACAAGAAGTAAAGGGTCAATCGTTAGGCTCTATTTCTGGGAAGGTATTAGATAAAAATACCCAAGAGCCTTTAATTGGTGCAACTGTAATTTTACAAGGTACCAGTTTAGGGGCCCAAACAGATGCCGAGGGAAAGTTTATGATTAAGAGCATACCAACAAAGTCATACAATTTAGTAATTCAATATATAGG
>VEQB01000021.1 GCA_018883485.1 Bacteroidota bacterium | reverse complement strand
CTATATAAGAAAACAGGCATGGCCAATGCCATATTTAAGTATCCAAATAAAGGAGAAAAGGAAGCAGTTGAACTGCTATCTAAACCAAAATACTCTGGAAAACTAATGAGCATAATATTTCCAAAGCTAAATCCTGCCACACCTAATTGGTACAATAATTTTTTATTGTTTACCTGAACCTTTGTTTCTTCTAAATGACTTAAACTCAAAGAAGGTTCATAACCTAAAGTACTCAATAATTCAACAATTTTGCGCAAGGATGTGTGTTGAATTTCATATGTAATAGAGAGTTGTTTTTTTAGAAAATCTACCCGAGAAAAGGAAATCCCTTTTTCTAATTTATACAAACTTTCGAGCAGCCAAATACAACTGCTACAATGCATAGTTGGAATATGTAAGGTTATTTTGGCCTGCTTAGCATCTTTATAATCTAATAGCTGCCTTTCAATTTCGGCATCTTCTAGGTAAGCAAATTTTACACTTGAAACAGGATACTTACGCGTAAGGCCGGGAGTATCTGCAAGGCTGTAATAATCGCACATATTATTACTTGCCAACAATTCATAAACCCTTTGGCAACCCTGGCAACAAAAAGATTTGTCATCAAAAAAAATACTTACCTTAAGCAATTTATCGCCACAATGAAAACAAGTAACACCAACTACTCTATTAACTGTTTCTGCCACCATATTACTATGCTAAAAAAATGGAACGTTGTTCATCTATAAAAAATGATTTTTCTTTATTGAAGAATAAATCTTCCAAAATTTCATTCTTATTCACTCCAGAAACCAACAAAAACGAATGCATATCTTTCAAGAGATTTCGCAACTCGTGGTAATAATTATCAGGGTAAACGCGATGCATGTAAAAGTTAGATTTGTACCTTTTAAGGTAATTTATTACAGGTTTTTCATTA
Source organism: Bacteroidota bacterium (assembly GCA_018883485.1). Lineage (GTDB taxonomy): Bacteria > Bacteroidota > Bacteroidia > UKL13-3 > UKL13-3 > B1. The sequence continues at coordinate 13,356 of VEQB01000021.1, read as the reverse complement.
TCTACACTTGCATCTGTTACTACAATATTTAAGGTTATTTTATTAGTTTGAAGCTGCTCACCCATTAAATATGCAAATAACTTGATGGCTTTAAAAGAACGGTTACTGCCATCATAAATTAGCACAATATTTTGAAAAGAAGGTTGCTCGCAGCTTAATAACAAAATTGGACATTTTGCATTCTTAGCAACAAATTCTATAGCTTCTAAAGAAGCTTTATCCAAATCTGGGCGTTTAAATAAATCTTTTCCAATTAGAAATAAATCACTGTATAAACTTTCATTTACTAAATCCTCGTTTACCTCTAACTCCGAAAGATACACACTAGTTTTTAAAGACAGCTCATCGCACTTATTTACAAACCTAGAAATAAAAGCCGAGCTATTACTTAAATTAGAATGGAGTATTTTTTCAATTATTTCAGAACGTGTGTACTGCGCGCTCAAATCGGTGGCATAATCAAAAATTTGATTTATGTTTTTTCCAACTATTCCTTCCACAAAGGCACCTTGAAAATGATCTTGCTTGCTTGAAAAAATCTTAGCAGAATAATCGAGTAACCTTTCCGCATTGGCAGATCCGTCCATTAGAATTAGCATATTTCTTACCATTATTTAGGAATTATTTTAAATTCCAAAACTAGGAGTCAATATGAAAGATAAATATGACCTAACTCAGTGGTCATTATGATTTTTATCAGATTTAAACCGATGCGTGAGAAATTCTTTCTAAGCCATCTTTATTTAGAATTCTAATGCGTTTGCCATCCATTTCAATAAGTTTGTCTGCCTTAAATTCTGAAAGCAAACGAATCACTGTTTCGGTAGCGGTTCCCACAATATTTGCAATATCTTCTCTTGGTAATGTTACCGAGATTAAACTAGAGTCGACACTTTTTTCATCCAAAAAGGTTTTTTGCAGAAACAATAAAGTTTCGGCCAAACGCTCGCGCACGCTTTTTTGGGCTAAGCTTTGAATTTTCTCATCGGCTATGCCTAAATCATGACATAATGATTTAAGCATAAGTTTATTGATAACGTGATTACTTTCTAACAAATCTAAAAATACCTGTTTTGGAATAAAGCAACAGATAGTGTCTTCTACGCAGGTAGCTGTTGCCACTAATGGCTCTTCTGCAATGAGTGCCCTATACCCTAAAAACTCACCTTCTCTTGCAAATCTTACAATTTGCTCTTTCCCATCTTTATTAGATTTTGTTAGCTTAATTGATCCTTTACTCAGGCAATAAATCCCTAATGGCATGTTGTCTTCATAAAAAATAGATTGGCCTTTTTTATAATGACTGCAAGATTTAGCAGCTGAGACAAGGCTAGCTTCCGCATCTGTACAATGGGTTAAAAAACTAACACTTTTAGCGTCGCAATTACTACACTCTAAATACATCTTTTGCATAAATGTGAATTAAGAATTTTCTCGAAATTAGTTGCTTTGACTCCAAAAGCCAAAAAATCTTTTCTGTAAATTTGTTGGCTCAAGTAGTTTTACCACATTGTACTTAATTAAACCAGTCTCATCCACTTGTTTTTCAATAGATAATCCCAATTTATCTAAGGCAGCTTTCAGCCAATTTTCCATCTTTCCCCTACCCGCAATTACCTCAGAAAAATAGGCGTCAAATGAAATACCGGCGGTAGTTTCCAGAACTTCTTGGTACATTTCCTTACTATATCCCGAATTCATTTTCCACGTTCTGTTATACAATAGTTGCATTGCATCATCCAAGCAATTCTTACCCTCACTTGCTTCAATAATTATTACATCTGCAATAAATGCAGCAATTAGACCCTCCATGTAAATAGAAACTTTTCTTCCAGGCACACCAGGTAAATATCCATCTAACCAAGTATCAAAACTACTTTCGGCAACAGAGTAATTATACCTACCCTCGTTAGTTAAATGCTTAGTAATATCTGCACTAAAACTATTTCTATACCGCTCCCAATCCCAAACTCCACATTGCCATAAAGTTAAATCGCCGTAATAGGTTGTTACGCCCTCATAAACATAACCTAGCTCAGAATAATTTTCCTTGGTAAAATCATAAGGCCACATTTCATTAGGTCTAATTCTTTTGATATTCCATAAATGAAATAATTCATGAGAACTGATAGCTAAAAAATCGTGGTAAAAATCTTCCTTTTCAAAATCTGTATGCGGACCCATGGCAATTACGGTAGAATTTAAATGTTCTACCCCATGCCTAAATGCGTTAGGCAATAGCAAATATAAAAAATGATAATCCGGGCATGGCAAATCGCCAAAAAGGTCCTCCTGCCATAAGGCATATTTGCGCGTATCCTCCTCAAGTTTTTGTATAAAAGGAAACTTTGCTCCTTGAAACCAAAAATGAAAATCTGTTTGTTTTACCTTAAAACGATGGTGTTGCAAATTTGGAGAAACAAACAAGGGACTATCGGCCAGCATATCAAAATTTGGTGCCATTAACTTGCCATTTTCTTTTGGCAACTGACAAGCAATTTCCCAATGTTGGGGCACCTCAAAACTTAAAGTATGCGCCTCATCTATTCTTCCCAAAACAAACATAAAACAATGCACCGGATTGAGGTAAATTAATTCGGCATCCACATAGCAAGCACCTGCATCTGCTTGGTTGGCATAATACTCATAACTTAGCTTAATAGTGGCTATGCCTTTGCATGAAATCAACCAAGAATCTTTACTTAATTTTTTAAAAGGTAAACTTTCTCCTTTTTCGTTTTGAACCGAAAATTTTCTAATATTTTTAGCAAAATTACCTAACTCGTACCTACCTGGGCGCCAAGCAGGTAATTGTATCACCATTTCGGCAACATTTAAAGTTTCAATTGTACTTTCAATACCCACAAAATGGGCTATGGCATCAGCAATACTAACTAAGTGTTTTATCATGGGGTAACGATTAATTTTTGAAGACCCTGTTTGCCATTGGCCAAAACAACTAAAAAGTAAATGCCTGGAGTGTCTAAGGCAAAATTATCTTGAACCGTCTGAATGTTCTTCCCATTAACATCCATCAATTGCAAGTCATTTTGGTTTGAACCTAATGGCATCTCAATATTAATTTGCTGACCAACGCGGGCAGGATTTGGGTAAACAGATAAGCCATTTTGGTAATTTGCTGCAATTCCTAAACCATCTTGCTGGTAGATTACGCCTACTGCATCAAAATCAAATCCTGCCGATGGAAAAGGAGTTGGCCAAGGGTCGTTAATTGCACGCCCAAAAACATCTCTTGAGGCCCATTCTGGCAAAACACAGCCTCCCACATCTGTAATTCTTACATGGGTAATATTGTTTATATTTACCATACTGCTATCTTTTAATTCTTCCAAATCAAAGGGAGTTCCAAAGGGCAGAATATACTTCCCCGCTAAGTTATGAATTTGCTTTGCGTTTATGGTAGAGAAGCCGGGTTGTTGTAAATTTGTATCTACCAAAGAAACTGCTGCAAAACGCACAAAATCTACCCCATTACTACTAACTTCTACAAAAGCTAATTCAAGAAAAGCCAAACTATCGTTTACCAAAAAACCATTTTCAAAAACAGCAAAATCTGCTCCTTGTCCATTTCTTATAGGATAAGGAAAGGTTAATGTTATGCTACCTTTATCGCCCAAACTAATTACGCCATTTCCAGCTTTTCCGGTAATGCTCCATTCTTCACCAACATCTGCCTTGCCTAAAGAAGTATCGGCCATGTTTTGCCAACCCCGATTTAAACTATAGCCACTAGCCCAATTAATAAAAGCACTACTATCGGCATGCATGGCAGAAGAACCTGCCAAACCAGCCTGCGGAGCATATTGGGCTTGCATAGAAAGCGGAAATAAGACAGCTAAAAAAATAATTATTCGAAACATGCTACAAAGCTAAAGTAGGAATTCTTAACTGCAAATTTCAATGTTCACCATTTACCCCCAAACCAAATAAGGCTAAATCATATTTAACAGGATCCTTTGGGTCGAAGCGTTTTAAAGCATTGGTTAAAGCTACGGCTGCTTGCCAATCGTCTTGCGTTCTATCTAATAAACCCAACTTGCGCGCCACCCTTCCCACATGAATATCCAAAGGACATACCAATTGAGCAGGCTTAATGGTTTCCCAAATACCAAAATCTACCCCAAATTTATCCTTTCTTACCATCCAACGTAAAAACATGTTTAAACGCTTACAGCTAGATCCAGTGCTGGGAGAGGCAATATGTTTACGCGTTCTCATAGGTGCATCAGGTAAAGAAAAAAAATAGTCTCTAAAACCCAGCAACCCATTTTCCATATTTACATCCTTTTTCTTCATGCCTCTGTTAAATGCAGATTCTAAACTTATCTCTCTTTGATAATGGTGCTTTAAGAAATGAATAAAATAGAGCAAATCCGTATCATTAAAGGTTCGGTGTTTAAAATCTAGCATTTTTTTCAAATCCTTTTCCTGATGGTTCAAAACAAAATCATGTGGGGAATTATCCATTCTCTGCAAAGCATCCTTTGTTTTATTAATAATGGTTATACGCTGCCCCCAAGCAAATACAGCAGCAAACAAACCCGCAATTTCTATATCCGCCTTCTTAACAAACTGGTGTGGTATCGAAATTGGGTCATCTGCTATAAAATTTACCTGATTGTAGGTTTGATATGCATTTTCAAGAATTTTATAAATGGATGGTACTTTCACAATTAGCCTCTTATATTTGCTCAAATAACGTTAAACCCATGAACTTAAAAAAAGTAATGCTATACGGACTAATTGGAACAGCCACCGTTTTTGGCGCTTGTGAAAGCGATAACAAAAAAATGAGTTCACAAAACACTGACTTTGAAGTGAATTGCGATCAGTTTGCAGATTTACAAGTATTAAGATACCAAATCCCAGGGTTTGAAGAACTAAGCCTACAACAAAAAGAACTCGCTTATTATTTGTACGAAGCGGCAAATTGTGGCAGAGATATTTATTACGACCAAAAGTACAAGCACAATTTACGCATACGTAAAACGCTTGAGGCTATCTTAACCAACTATACTGGTGATAAAGAAAGTGCTGAATGGAAACAGTTTGAAACCTATGCCAAACGTGTGTTTTTTGCGAATGGCATTCACCACCATTATGCAAATTCTAAATTTATTCCAGAATGCAGCTATACTTATTTTGAAAGTCTGGTAAATGCTGTGCCAGAAAACGCATTACCCCTGGCTGGCATGAGCAAAGAAGCCTACCTTGGTTTATTAAAACCCGTTATGTTTGATCCAACTGTAGATGCAAAAACAGTTAACCTCGCCAGCAATATCGACAATGTAAAGGCTTCTGCCAATAATTTTTATGAAGGCGTAACCCAAGCAGAAGTTGAAGCCTACTATGCCGCGCGTATTAATACCAATGATACCAAACCAATTAGCTGGGGCCTAAATTCAAAGATGATAAAAGAAAATGGCGTAGTTACAGAAAAGGTATGGAAGTCTGGCGGAATGTATGGAGCTGCCATTGATAAAATAGTGTATTGGTTAGAAAAGGCAATGACTGTTGCTGAGAATGAAAAACAGAAAAAAGCACTTAGCTTATTGGTTGAGTATTATAAAACAGGCGACCTAAAAAAGTTTGACGAATACAGTATTGCATGGGTAGAAGACACAGAAAGCAGATTAGATGTTGTAAACGGTTTTATTGAAGTATATGAAGATGCCATTGGCAAACGCGCTTCCTTTGAATCTGTAGTAAGTTTAAAAGATATGGAAGCCACCAAACGCATTGCAGCAATAGCCAAAGAGGCACAATGGTTTGAAGACAATTCGCCGCTTGATCCAAACCACAAAAAGAAAAATGTGAAAGGTATTACAGCTAAAGTAATTACAGTTATTCAAGAAGCCGGTGCTTCTAACCCATCTACGCCTATTGGAATTAACCTTCCAAACGCAAATTGGATAAGACAAGCGCATGGTTCTAAATCCGTTTCGTTGGGGAATATTGTGCATAGTTACAACATTGTTGGCGCTAAGAGCCCAATGATGAAAGAATTTGCCTTAACAGAAGAAGAAATAAAAAGAAATGCAGAGTTTGGTGCATTAGGAAGCGATTTACATACAGATATGCATGAAGTAATTGGACACGCATCTGGACAAATTAATCCAGGAATTGGCGACCCGGATCAAACCTTAAAAAACTATGCCAGCACCCTAGAAGAAGCGCGTGCAGATTTAGTGGCGTTGTATTACGTAATGGACTCTAAATTAGTAGAAATGGGTGTGATGCCAAGTTTGGAAGTAGGCAAATGCGAATATGACAATTACATACGCAATGGCTTAATCACCCAATTAACACGTTTACAAATTGGTGAAAACTTAGAAGAAGCACACATGCGTAATCGGCAGTTAAATGCAAGCTGGGCTTATGAGAAAGGCAAAGCAGAAAACGTGATTGAATACGTTAAAAAAGATGGAAAAACCTATGTTAAAGTGAATGATTACGAAAAATTACGCGCTATTTTTGGCATGCTATTAAAGGAAATTCAACGCATAAAATCTGAAGGAGATTTTGCCGCAGGCCAAACTTTGGTTGAAAACTATGGTGTGAAAGTAAACCAAGAGTTATTAAAAGAGGTAAAAGAGAGGTTTAATAAATTAAATGTTGCGCCGTATAAAGGATTTATTCAGCCAAAACTAACTGCTGTTATGGAAGGCGATAAAGTAATTGATGTAAAAGTTGAATACCCAAACAATTGGTTAGAAGACCAATTGTGGAGGAGCAAAAATTACAGCTTTTTACCAGTAGTTAATTAATATCTTAAAACACAATCTTAAAAATATATAACATGAAAAAAATAGTAATTTATCTTGTTGCCCTATTAACAGCACAAGTTACGTATGCTCAAATTTTAGAATTGGGTGTTAAAGCAGGTTTAAGTGGTTGCACGCTTATGCTTGATGATACCAAATCGGTTTCTATGACAACCGAATCGAACAATACCTATAATTTTGGCGTTTACGGCAGAGTTAAAATACCTGTTATTGGGTTTTATGTGCAACCAGAATTAATGATGAACACCAGAGCAAGTAACTTTACAGTTGACAATGCTGGCACTAAAAGCGTATTTTTAAATAAGGTGAACTATTTTGAAGTTCCAATTATGTTTGGCTTTAAAGTATTAAAGATTGCCCGTTTTTATGGCGGACCAAACTTCCAATTTGTAACCAAACAAACCACAGAAATCCCAACAAACAATCCGCTATTTGTAAAAAGTGACTTAAAATCTAGCACCACTGGTATGCAGCTAGGAATTGGGGCAGACTTAGCAAGAATTAGAGCCGACCTTAAATGGGATGCAAATATTGGAAGCATGGGTGCGCCATTTGTTTACAATGGAATCTCTCCAAATATGCGGTCTAGCATGATTAGCATTCAAGTTGGTTTTAAGTTATTTGACCTATTATAAAATAAAAACTCATTTTTTTCATAAACCATTATCATATTAGAGGCAGTTTTATTTACTTGCTGCCCTATAATGGTAATTTACCAAAACATATCGCTTAAGCCATACAATACATTTGGCCTTGAAGCCAAAGCGGCTCAATTTGTAGAATGCACTACGGTAGAAGAAGTTCAGGTGTTATGCATTACCTTTAACCTTGGCCAAAGAGAGATATTAGTGCTTGGAGGAGGTAGTAATATTTTACTTACTAAGGACTTTGATGGTATGGTTGTAAAAATGAACCTAAAAGGTATTGAAAGGGTAAATGAAACAGAAGAGCATATTTATTTAAAGGCAAACAGTGGCGAAAATTGGCATGAATTTGTACTTTATTGTGTTGAAAAAGGATACGGAGGCATAGAAAATTTATCCTTAATCCCAGGATGCATTGGAGCAGCTCCCATGCAAAATATTGGCGCTTATGGTGTAGAGGTTAAGGATGTTATTGAGGAGGTGCAGGCGGTAGAAATTAGTACAGGTATTATAACTAGTTTTAATAATGCTGAATGTAAATTTGGCTACCGAGAAAGTATATTCAAAAATGAGGCGAAAGGAAAGTATATTATTACTTCTGTTACCTATAAGCTTTCAAAAAAACCACAATTAAATATTAGCTATGGTGCCATAAAAGACGTGCTTCAAGAAAAAGGGATTGACACTCCAAGTCTTAAAGATATTAGTGATGCTGTAATTGCCATAAGAAGCAGTAAATTACCCGACCCAAAGGTACTTGGTAACTCCGGAAGTTTTTTTAAAAACCCAGAAATTGATTCATCTATTTATGCGCAACTTAAGAACAGCTACCCGGCAATTCCAGGATACCCAACTTCTTCAAAGCAAGTAAAAGTGCCCGCAGGCTGGCTTATAGAGCAATGCGGTTGGAAAGGGAAGCATGTAGGGAATACAGGCGCACACAAAGACCAAGCTTTAGTTTTAGTAAATTATGGAAATGCAACAGGAAATGAAATTTTTGGCTTAGCCTTAGAAATTCAAAAATCTGTAAAAGATAAATTTGGTATCCACATTATACCAGAAGTGAATATCATTTAATATGTCGAAAAAGAAAAAAGTTTTTAACCATTACCCAGCTCTAAATATTGAGAATGCTGGCAGCGAAGGTAAATGTATTGCGCGCCAAGAAGGCAAAGTGGTAATGGTAGATTTTGCCGTACCAGGAGATATTGTAAATGCACAAGTATATCAAATAAAAAAGCGCTTTGAGTTTGCACGTATAACAGATATTGTTACACCTTCTGAAGATAGAGTAGAAACTTTTTGTAAGCATTTTGGCACCTGTGGCGGATGTAAATGGCAGCAAATGAGCTATCCAGCGCAGCTTAAATACAAGCAACAACAAGTGCAAGATGCTTTTGAAAGATTAGGAAAGTTTCCCTTCCCTCCTATTCAACCTATATTAGGTTCGGTTCAAACCAAAGAATACAGAAACAAAGTAGAATTTAGTTTTACCGATAGAAAATGGCTAAGCAATAAAGACCAAATGGGCACCTTAAGTAAAGCTGACAACGCAGGCTTGGGTTACCATATACCCGGCAGGTTTGACAAAGTATTTGAACTTGAAACTTGCTACCTAATGCCGCATTTAAATAATGAGATTAGAAATAGCATTGGTGCCTTTTGCAAAGCCAACGACTATGATTACTTTAATCTCTATGGCCAATCTGGACTTATGCGCAACCTTATGTTGCGCAATAACAGCAAAGGTGAATGGATGCTATTAGTTAGTTTTGGACATGATGATGCATTAAAACGTGAAGCATTATTACAGCACATTCATCAAAATTTCCCTCAAATAACTTCGCTTCTTTATGTTATAAACACTAAGTTAAATGATACCTTCCATGATTTAGATATTGAAATATATGCAGGTAATGACCACTTGGTAGAAGAACTAGAAGGCATACAATTTAAAATAGGTGCAAAATCATTTTTTCAAACAAATACCCAACAAACCTTAACGCTTTACAATGCAGCGCGAGAGATGGCAGCCTTAACTGGCCAAGAATTAGTTTACGACCTTTACACTGGTGTTGGAACCATCGCCCTATTTGTGGCCAAGCAAGCAAAGAAGGTTGTAGGCATTGAGTATGTACCCCAAGCTATAGAAGATGCTAAAAAAAATGCACTATTAAACGGCTTTAACCATACCGCATTTTATGCAGGTGACATGAAGGATTTATTAAGCAAACAATTTGCCGAAGAAAACGGCTTACCAGATGTAGTTATTACAGATCCGCCAAGAGCTGGAATGCATGAAGATGTAATTAAACAATTGCTAGATTTACGTCCAAAAAGAATTGTATATGTAAGCTGCAACCCTGCTACCCAAGCCAGAGATATTGCCCTTATGATGGAAGTATATAAAGTAAGTAAGGTGCAAGCAGTAGATATGTTTCCGCATACACACCACGTAGAAAATATTGCTTTATTAGAATTGAAATAATGGAAAATTCAACCGCGCTACAAAAGTTACTAGAACTGCTAAGGGAAGACTTAAAGTTTTATAGTCCTATGATTAAAGAAGTTGCCCTCGACATGGTGAAAGAAGGGTTTACAAAATATCCTGTTTTTGTGGCACACCAGCACCAAGTAAAATTAGGTGAACCCATTTTATTGCGCGAAGATTATGCGCGCGACTTTAGCATACATGCAAGTACCTTGGAAGAATTGGTAGAAAAAAAACTAGTGTTACAAGAAAGAGAACAAGAATTCATTCACAATTTTAAAAACCCTAAAGAGCAAATGTGTATTTTGCTAATAACGGCCGCAGGTGCTCATTTTATTTATGTTCCTTATTTAAAGCAAGCTTAAGCAATGGCCAAACCCAAAGTAGCAGTTGTTATTATTCATTGGAACAAAAGAGAATTGTTAGCACAATTTCTTCCAAGCGTGATGGCTTCTACTTATCCTAATTTAGAAATAGTTGTAGCAGATAATGCATCAAGTGACGACTCTGTAGATTGGCTTAAACACAATTATCCTCAAATAACCATTTTACAATTAGATAAAAACTATGGTTATGCTGGAGGCTATAACAAAGCATTACAGCAACTTACTGCCGATTATTTTGTATTACTTAACAATGATGTAGAGGTGCCAGCCTCATGGCTAGAACCGGTTATTGCCATGATGGATGCAAATCCTTTGATTGGTGCAGCTCAACCTAAACTGTTACAATATACTTCTAAAAATCATTTTGAATATGCAGGAGCAGCTGGGGGCTTTATAGACAAACTTGGCTATGTAGCTTGTAGAGGAAGATTGTTTGAAACCCTTGAAGCAGACCAAGGACAATACAATGATAATTGCGAAATTTTCTGGGCCAGTGGGGCTTGCCTATTTATAAAACGTGAAGCCTATTACAAAGCAGGAGGGCTTGACGAGAGTTTTTTTGCCCACATGGAAGAAATTGATTTGTGCTGGAGAATTCAACAAGTTGGTTACCAAAACTGGTTTTGCGCAACTAGCCATGTGTATCATTTAGGTGGAAGTACTTTGCAAAAAGGAAATCCACAAAAAACATATCTTAACCTTAGAAACTCGCTGGTAATGTTATTTAAAAATTTACCAGCAAGTACCTTAATTTGGTTCATTCCATATAGGTCCTTTTTAGATTTACTAAGCTCTATATTTTTCATAATGAAAGGAGAATACAAAAATAGTTGGGCTATACATAGAGCCCACAGTAACTTCTTCTTTCAACCCAAAAAATGGCTTACGCTAAGAAACAATGGTTTGGAAAAAAAACCTTGGTCGCAATTACATGGCGTTTACCAAGGCAGTTTTATTTGGAAACATTTTATAGGAAAAAAACAGAAGTTTTCGGAGCTCTAATTTAATTTTTTAATAAAATGATATCGCGTGGGTTTAAAACCTTCGCGCTGGTAAAATTATTTTGATTCATGCAACAATTGAATAGCAAGTTGATACCCTTTTAAGCCAAAACCTGCTAAAACACCTTTGGCATGTGGGGCAATAAAAGAATGGTGACGAAAAGGTTCTCGTGCAAAAACATTGGAAATATGCACTTCAATTACAGGAGTAGAAATAGCCGCAACGGCATCTCCAATTGCAACTGAGGTATGCGTATAAGCACCTGCATTAAGAATAATGCCATCATAAGTAAAACCAGCTTCTTGAATGGAATTAATAATTTCACCTTCTATATTACTTTGAAAATAGTCTATTTCAAGGTTAGGAAAATTTGCTTTTAGGGTTGGCAAATACTCCTCAAACCCTTGCGAGCCATATATCTCAGGTTCACGCTTGCCAAGAAGATTTAGATTGGGGCCATTGATAATTCTTATTTTCATACCTTAAAAAACTATAAGCTGTACTTACAAATTGTTAAAATTCAAATATAAGATAACTTAATTTGAAATGATTGACTTGAAACCACATCTTTGAAAACTATGGAAGAAAACAGCATTGAAGCAAATGAAGTAGATTACTTATTTAAGCAAACTTCTCAAATACCCCATGCTGGAAAGGGATTATTTACTGCAATTACCATTTATAAAAATGAAATTATAGCTGTTTTTAAAGGCGAAGTCTTAACAGATATAGAGGCCAACAAGAGAGCTAAAAAAGGAAAGAACAACTATTTTATCAGTATGCTTGATGGCAGTATTTTTGATTCAAAGAAGACAAGTTGTTTTGCAAAATATGCCAATGATGCCGTAGGTTTAGTAGGTTCAAACTTTAAAAATAATGCCAAGATAATGCTGGATGAGAAAAACCGCGTTTGTTTACAAGCAACGCGAAAAATTAAGAGTGGAGAGGAGATTTTTTGCAATTACGGAAAAAGTTATTGGCAAGCTTCTAGAACTTTGCTTAACAATCTAAGTACCAACTAAATTTTTCTTGTATAATTTGAGCTTTATGTGCTCTTAAATAATTAAAGGGCTTGCACTTGGTTGAGTATATTTTCTTCAGCCTCAGCAATCTCCCCCCCAAAATCAATAATAATTTTTTTACCTATAACTTCGGTTAGGGGGGTTTCAAATTGATTTAGGGTGTAATTCATAATATATTATAATGCCATTCCTGATAATTATAAAACAATATTTATGAAAAAAAAGACAATATTTGTGTCGAAATTAATTTATACCCAATGAGAAAAATTACGATAGCCAAAGGCGACGGAATTGGTCCAGAAATTATGGACGCCACACTTAAGATTGTTATGGCAGCAGGAGCTGCCATTGAAATTGAAGAAATTGAAGTAGGCGAAAAAGTCTACCTAGCAGGAAATACTTCAGGCATTTCTGAAGAATCTTGGGAGGTAATAAGAAGAAATAAAATATTTCTAAAAGCACCCATTACTACTCCCCAAGGTGGAGGATACAAAAGTTTAAATGTAACCACACGTAAATTTTTAGGATTGTATTCTAATGTAAGACCATGTATGAGCTTACATCCTTTTGTAAGTACCAAACATCCTAAAATGGATGTGGTTATTGTAAGAGAAAATGAAGAAGATTTATATGCAGGTATAGAGCATCAGCAGACAGATGAAGTGGTTCAATGCTTAAAGCTAATTAGTCGCCCTGGTTGCGAAAAAATTGTTAGGTATGCTTTTGAATATGCGCAACAACAAAACAGAAAGAAGGTAACTTGTTTTACCAAAGATAATATTATGAAGCAGACCGATGGATTATTTCATCAGGTGTTTGATGAAATTGCGAAGGAATATCCGCATATAGAAAATGAGCATTGGATAATTGATATTGGCGCAGCAAAACTAGCAGATACCCCAGAGATTTTTGATGTGATTGTTATGCCAAACTTGTACGGAGATGTATTGAGTGATGTAGCTGCTCAAATAACTGGATCGGTTGGATTAGCAGGCTCTGCAAATA
>VEQB01000320.1 GCA_018883485.1 Bacteroidota bacterium | reverse complement strand
TTTTCTTGGACTGTTCAGTCGCCTTTAGGTGTAATAGGTGCCTCAGCTGGCGCGGGTAATAAGATTGCGCAAACACTTTATAACGCTAGTGATACAGCCCTTGTTGTAACTTATACAATTGTAATTGTTAACGATACATGCTCTGTTCCATTTAAAAAAGTTTATGTTACAGTTTTACCAGGTGTTAAACTTGTAAAACAAGCTGATGTATTTGCCTGTCCGAATAAAGAATTTAATACCATAATTTTTTCTACCAACCAAGCTAATGCCAGTATTAATTGGGTGAATTCAAATACACTCGTTGGTTTAAGTGCAAGTGGCATTGGAAATATTCCATCTTGGATAGCTCCAACAAACACAAGCAATTCACCAATTGTTGCCTCCGTAATTGTAGCAGCAACAATAGCTAATTGTCCCGCTGTTTACGATACCTTTTTGGTTACAGTAAACAATCCTCCAAAATTATCGAGTACCTTGTTTCCCAATAGCGGATTGGACTGTGTTTTTAAACGCTGTACCATCATTGGTTCAAGCATGCCTAACACATGCAAATTTATTTGGACAGGACCATTAATACTTAGCGGTGATTCTAGTTCTTCTCCTAAAATAGGGGCTCCGGGAGTTTACGAGGTTACATTAACAGATACACTAACGGGGTGCAGTATAGTTGATAATATTTCAATCGACCCACCAACAGAAATTGCTATCACCCAAGTTATGAAAGACGATGTGAGGTGCTTTGGAGATTCTAATGGGAGCATACAAATTGAAACAAATACTGGCTTAGGTTCCGTTTCTTATACTTGGAAGCCACTTGTATCGACAAGTAAAAATGCCGCTAACTTAAAGCCCGGATTCTACAAAGTAATGGTGTTAAATGTGGATGGATGCGCAGATTCTGTTACCACAGAAATTAAAGAGCCGCAGCCAATTAAAATCAGTCTTATTGATTCGTTGCGCGGCGAGTGTGGCGAAGCAAACGGACAAATAACCGTATCGGCGCAAGGAGGTATTGGAAACTATAGCTATAGCTGGAGTAATGGGAAAAACAGCTCGCAATTAAGGGATGTAGATGCGGGAGTTTATACGGTAACGGTTACCGATGACAACAACTGTAAAAGTTCAGAAAGTTATCCGCTATCCTGTGTGGTATTGGTGCCAATAGTGGTTCCTCAGTTTATCTCACCAAACAACGATCAACAAAATGATATTTGGACTATTCTACATTTAGATTTGTATCCACAAAATTCTGTTAAGGTATTTAATCGATGGGGTAATTTGGTATTTCAAGCCGAACCCTATAAAAATGATTGGGATGGAACTGCAAGCGAAGGATTAAATAGAAATGGCACGCTACCAGCAGGAACTTATCTATATTTAATAGATACTAATAAAAAATCACAAGAGATTTTTAAAGGATTTTTAGAAATACAACCTTAATCCATGAGAAAAATAGTATTCGTCTTACTTTTTATGCTTTCTTATGGAGTAAGTGCGCAACAAGATGCACAGTTTTCAAATTATTTTTTCAACCCATTACAAATAAATCCCGCCTATGCAGGTACAAGAGGAACATTTAATATTACTTCAGTTTCAAGGGCCCAATACATAGGTTGGGAGGGTGCACCTAGAACGCAATTCCTCACTATACATACACCTGTTGGATTAAAGCATATAGGTACTGGGCTTACGGTAAATTATGATAAAATAGGCGCACGTTCCATGGTCAATACTAACTTTCAGTTTGCCTATCACTTGCAATTAAATGAAAATAATTTGCGATTATCCATGGGGCTTTCAGGCGGCTTTCAGCAGGATAGATATAATTTTAGTGGCCTTCAAGTGATTGATCCAACTGATCCTAATTATTTGGTTTCTAATTCTGTTACCAAACCCAATTTTGGATGTGGCGCTTATCTGTTTAATGATAAATTTTATGCAGGAATATCGTTGCCGCGCATGTTAAAACAATCATTAGATAGTAAAACGGGGAACTCTTTTTTGCAGCCGCATGTGTATTTAAGCGGAGGGGCTGTATTTAATGTAAGTAGTGTAATAGCCATTAAACCATCTGCATTAATTAAGCTTACAGCAAATGCGCCTATCACGCATGATTATAATTTATCTGCCTTGTTTTACAAAAAAATATGGTTAGGCTTAATGTACCGCGCAAAAGAATCTGTTGGGTTTAATACTTCCTTTCAAATAAATGAGGGGCTAATGTTGGGCTATGCATTTGATTATCCAGTTAATGGCATGCGTTTGAACCAATGGGGCAGCCATGAAATAGTAATTTGCATTGATTTACGTGCCAGCAAAAACGCATTTATAAGTCCTAGATATTTTTAATGATGAAATATAAATTAAGTATTTTATTTGTTTTTTTTGTTTGCTTTTCCATTGCGCAAAGTGCCAAAGAAAACTATGCCAATAAATTATCTGCTAGGTATAAATATGTAGAAGCATATCCCGTTTGGGAGGAGCTTGCAACCAAATATGTAAACAAGCACAAGGGTAATGTAAATTCTTTGAGAATGGCGGCAGATGCCGCGTATAAGTCAGAACAATTTGATAAAGCCTTAAATTGGAACATGGTTTTAGTACAGCATAATTGGGCCGACACTTCAGATTGGAACCAGTTTTTTCAATTGCTATTAATTAATAACGACAAAAATAAATTCAAAGCGTTTTTGGATTCTGCTGCATATAAATTTCCCAAAAGTAGTTTTGTGGAAAAGTGGAAAATGCAGGCTTTAGATTGGACTGTTTTGGATACCACACAAAGCGACTTTGAAGTAGCTCTTTTGCGACCAAAATCCAAAGCAGAAGAATTTGCTGCCATACCCTATAAAAAAGGCATTTTATATGTAAGCAATGAATTTAACATAGGATTTGTGAACCAAAAATATGCTCGTTCGGGTCAGAACTATAGTAATATTTTTTATATAGACGATTTGCGTAACGTTGAAAAGCCTATTAAGAAAAAACAATTATGGGATGAAATAAAACAAATTAAAGCGCATGATGGCCCTATTTCTTTTAGTAGAGATGGCAAAAAAGTATTTGTCACCCGAAATCAATTAGCTACGGATGATAGCAATCTTATTAAAGTATCTAAATTGGAGCAAATAATTTTTATCAAAAAGGGCGGTGATTGGGTTAGGGAAGAATCATTTAATTGGAATAGTAACACTTTTTCAACTGGACATGCAGTTATTGATACCAACAAGAATATTATCTTTTCATCAAACAAACCCGGAGGCTATGGT
>VEQB01000319.1 GCA_018883485.1 Bacteroidota bacterium | reverse complement strand
ATCTTTCTCTCCGCAGCAAGAATCTTTCTCTTAATCTTCTAATACTTCTATAATTTGTTCTGTCCGCTGTTTGTGAAATTTTACTTCCTTCTGCAAATAGTCCAATTGTTTCTTGACTCATAGGAATAATCCTTGATCCAATTCCAAGAATTTTTCCTTCATTTTTTTCGGAATCCTTTTCAATTAATGCCCAACCAATAGAGTTAGTGCCTAAATCCAATCCTAAAATAGTTTTTGTTGTCATATAGCTAATTTTTTAAGGGGTTATTATTATTTGCAAAATAAAAAATAATTATTACTTTTGCTAAACTAAATCTAAAAGCAAATCACAATAAGGATTATTCCGTTGTGAAAACATTTAAGGCGGGGCAACTCGCCTTTTCTTTTTTAAAACATTTCCAATTGCAAGGGCTGCTTAATTTTATGGGTTTCCTTTTTGCCAAAAAATAGTTCCATCATTCCAAATTGTTTATCGGTTATACTAAGTATGCCTATATGTCCTTTTTCTGGCAGTAGGTCTTTTATTCTTTTTACATGTACATCTGCATTTTCTCTGCTGGCACAGTGGCGCATATAAATGCTAAATTGAAACATGTTGAAACCATCTTGCATTAAGTCTTTCCTAAAGCGCGCCGCAATCTTTCTTTCTGCACTGGTTTCTGTTGGTAGGTCAAAAAATACAAGTATCCACATAACTCTATATTCATTTAAGCGTTCCATCTCAACATTCGGGATATAATAGTTTGCGCATGTCTCCCTCATAGCATTGTGCCAAACTGCTTGTTGTTTTTTGTATTGCAACCATCATTGGGCTGCGTGTATTGTTTAGGATTACCTCTTTGCCAAGTAATGCTAAAATCTCACCTTTAATTTCCTTGCTCAGTTCAATTTCATTGCCCCTATTTAATAGTAGTATCTCATAAATAAGTTTATCTGCATAAGGTCTGTAGGGTTCCATAATATCATCTGCTAAACAATAGGCATTGTATTTATTTTGATGGTGTATGCCCAGGGTAGGTAAGAGTCCGCTACCTACCAAGGCCCTGGCAACAGTAGCCCTAATAATGGCGTAGGCATAATTTAATAAATGATTGGGTGAGGGGCCAATTCTATCTCTGGTAAATTGTTCTATATAATTTGAAAAAATGTTTTTCCAATAATAAGCCGCTGCCCTGCCTTCCATATTAGCAGTGTCACCGCTTCTTACCTCTTCAGAAAGTTTTAATAAATATTCTCCTTCCTCCGATTTGCCAATTGCAATTAGAATTTTACCTTGATTGTATATTTTACATTTTATGGTTTGTTGCCAAAGCTGCTTTTTTAAAGGCTCGCTGGCATTTATCTGTGCCCTAAATCTTTCTTGTTGGGTATTGTGCCCTTCAAGAGGCATTAACAGAGAGGCTGGCATGTGATTGGCATCACAGCTTACCAAGGCTACGTTAAATGCAGCAATTTGTTGCAAAACGGGATGTGTTATGGTTATTTGGGGGTGGTCTAGAATAAGAACGCCCAAATCTTCTAAGGGTACTTTCTTAGTCATTAAACTATCAATGCCTTTCCCCTCGGGCACCATAAACTCTAGTTGCGCATTTTTTAACCTAATATGGTAAGGGTTGCCTAGGTAGATTGTTTTCTTTATCATAGGTAAATAATTGAAAACTAACATTATCTAACATCATGCCAAGAAATATTTATCTTTGGCAATGCTAAATGCCTTTATAAAAATGAAAACATTAAATTTATCCATCATCTTTGTTTTACTAGTTAACCTAACCTTAGGGCAATCAACGGAGCATCTTTCTTTTAAAGGTGTGCCGATAGACGGAACACTTGATGATTTTGTTTTTAAAATGCAACAAAATGGTTTTACTCTTAGCCAAACAGAAAATGGAACTGCATTTTTAACTGGCGACTTTGCAGGGTACAAAGATTGTAGTGTTGGTGTTACCACACTCAAGCAAAAAGACTTGGTTTATAAAATTGCTGTGATTTTTCCTGAAAAAGAAACTTGGTCAAAACTTTCAACAAATTATTTTGACTTAAAAGAAATGTTGACAGAAAAATATGGAAAAGCAGAAGTAATGGTTGAGAAATTTGAAAGTTATTCTCAACCTGAAGACGATGGTAAGAAAATATATGAAGTCAAATTTGATCGATGTAAATATTACTCGATTTGGCAAACTGATAAGGGCAAAATTCAATTATCAATAGACCATATTAGCGCAAGAAACTGCTTTGTTAAACTTGAATATTTTGATAAGGTAAATGGAGGGATTATTAAATCAAAGGCGAAAGGTGATTTATAAGCATTTGCTGAAATACTCTCATTTACTAGGGCATTTAACCATGCATGGTTTTCTAGTACATTTTTTCTTTCAAACTAAGGCCTATGTTTTTTGCATTCTAAGTCCTTCATTCCTAATTGGTTCAACCCGAAGCCACCTTAAATCTTTTTTATGAAACTGTTTGGTTCATCCAAATTTGAAGCTTCAGCAATTTGTTTTTAACTGATTTAATTACATAATTTACATGGCAGTGGTATTTACCTTATGAACAACATTGTCATTAACATTCGTTTAGGAGGGAATCTAGAAGCTGAATCCGAAGAATGAGAAAACAAATTAAAATATTGCACAAGGGATTGCTCTAACAAAACGCAAAACCGTGGGTGAAATGATTAACTATTGGGAACACATCATTAGGTATAAACCATCCTATCAACGTATATCAAATAACATCATCATCAACCCTAAAAAATGGAACATCGATAAATTAAATGGAAAATTATAATGCTATACTAATTTGGTCGCTTGGCATAGGGTATTCATACTTCCCGCCTCCGCTAACCTAGTAGGCCGAAGCCTTGGCGCAGGCCATTAGCTCCATCGGGCAAGCATAGTTCATAGTTAATACTTCCCGCCTACGCTGAAGCTTCGGTGGGTAAGACAAACTTCTCTCTAAGGTAAGGAATCCTAACTTTCCCATACCCTTTCGCCGCAAATTTTTGCTTCATCGCATCCATGGCGTCTGTTTCGCCATGAACCAAGAAAATGGTTTTTATTTTCTTTTTATTTTGACAACTTAACCATTGCAATATTTCATCGTAATCTGCATGGGCAGAGTAATAATCTAACGACCTTACTTCCGCTTTAACCGCAAACTCTTCCCCAAAAATACGTACCATTTTATCGCCTGCTTTTAAACGGCCGCCTAAGCTTTCGGGTGTACAGTAGCCTACCAATAAACTGGTAGTGTTGGGCTTTTCAATAT
>VEQB01000318.1 GCA_018883485.1 Bacteroidota bacterium | reverse complement strand
GTTCAAAATAGATGGCAGAAAGAAAATGATTTCGAATTAAAGGTTCAAACCATTGAAATGTTAAACGATACAAGAGACCGTTACTTAAATAAACTTACCCTAACCGCTGAATTGCCCATGCTTAACAAGAACTTATTAAGCTACTTGCAAACTTTACCAAAAACCAAACCAGGCAACTGTGTGTTAAATCTAGAAATCGTTGATCATCAAGAGCAATCTCAAATTAAATTGCTTTCAACTAAAGTTAAATTTAGCCCGCAAAACGAAGTGCTAAACACTTTAGAAGAATTTGGTTTGGCAATGAAGTTTAATTAACATGACAATATGCTACTTTTTCCCAGATGGCATTTATCTTGCAAAACAAATATTAACTATATAACACAATGGCAATAGAAATAACAGATAGCAACTTCGAGGAAGTAGTGCTAAAATCAGACAAACCAGTATTGGTAGATTTTTGGGCAGAATGGTGCGGTCCTTGCCGCATGGTAGGCCCTGTAGTAGATGAGTTAGCAAAAGAATACGATGGCAAAGCTGTAATCGGAAAATTAGACGTAGACAACAATCCTAAAGTGGCTACAGAATTTGGCATTATGAGCATACCTGCACTATTATTCTTTAAAGATGGCAAAGTGGTAGATAAGCAAGTAGGTGCTGTTCCTAAACATATACTTGCTAATAAGTTAAATGCCCAATTGGCATAAGCTTTATAAATTTGTATTTTGCAACGGTCGGTTCAACACAATTGATACCGACCGTTTCTACTTATGGCATATAAAATATCAGAATCAGATTTACTCCAAGTAAGTAACTTAGAACTATTAGCCAGGCAAGTAGTAGAAGGTTTCTTAACTGGATTGCATAAAAGTCCATACCACGGCTTTTCTGTAGAATTTGCAGAGCATAGGCAATACAATGCTGGAGAAAGTACGCGCAACATAGACTGGAAATTATATGCCAGAACAGATAAGTTATTTGTAAAAAGATTTGAGGAGGAAACCAATTTGCGCTGTCAAATTCTTATCGACACCTCTTCGTCTATGTATTATCCAACAGAGGGATTAAATAAAATCAGATTTAGTGTAATAGCCGCCGCTTCTCTTATTAAATTAATGAAGAAGCAAAGGGATGCTTCTGGGTTAAGTTTATTTGAAGAAGACATTCAATTTCATTCACCTGCAAAACTTAGCTTAACCCATCAAAAATTATTATTTGCCAAGTTACAATCTTTACTGCTTGAACCAACCCAACTAAAAAAGAGCAATATAAGTTTAGCTTTACACAAATTGGCAGAAACGCTGCATAGAAGATCATTAGTAATTATTTTTTCCGATTTACTAGAGAGTGGGGATAATCACCTTTTTGAAGCCATGCAACATTTAAGATACAACAAACACGAGGTTATCTTATTTGATGTACATGACAAAAAAGGAGAGATGGATTTTGACTTCCAGAACCGCCCTTATATTTTTAAAGATAGCGAAACTGGAGAAGAAATAAAACTACATCCCAATGCCATAAAAGAGCAATACTTAAGCCAACAAACTGCTTGGCAAAATGAATTAAAAATGAGGTGCCTTCAAAATAAAATTGATTATTATGAAGCTATAGTAGAAAATGATTTCAACCAAGTGTTAATGCCATTTATTATGAAGCGCAAATAGAAATTGCCTTTACTTAATAATTGCAATCTTACTGGTACTTATTAATCTATTGCTTACATCGTAAATACTAAGGATATAAACTCCAGCTGCCATTCCACTAATATCTATTTTGCTCCCCAAAGTTGTAACTAATACACTACCTGAAACTCCAGTTAATTCGGCTCTATAGCTGCCTGGTTTTTCTAACTTAAAGTTCAATTCTGTACTGGCAGGATTTGGATAAATCAGTACTCGATTTACTAATTGCTCATTAGGAGAAATACTCGATAAAATACTAATAAATAAAGTATCTTTAGTAGCATTATCGGCTACATAAAAGGTATCGGGTAAACAATAATTTACCTTCAATTCTTTTACTACTGAGGTATCCTTACAAAAATCGTTAGCAGCAATTAAGCGTACAGGCAAATTAGCATGCCCCACAGCTATCTTTTGAATGGTTAATTCGTTTGTGTTTGAACCTACATAAGTTGAATTATTTGAAATATTAACCCATCCCAAGTTTAGCGGATTTGCTTGCCATTGATAGGTTCTATTTAACATAGACTCTCCAGAAACTACGGCACTTTCATTTAACTCAAATACAGATTTTGAGGTATTTATTGAAAAGTTCGATTTACAGTCCCCATTTACAAATATCAATCCCAATTGATTAGGAGTTAATGCCTTATTCCAAATGGCAATTTCATCTATAGTTCCTTTATAATACTCATTTGGCCCTGTCATGCTATACCCAATAAGAAGATTTTGCGCGGTATATCCAATATTTCCGGCAAAAGCCATAGAAGTATCTAACTTACCATTAATATATAATCTCATGATACCTTCACTTAGAACAGCGGTTAGCATCAAGGTATCTTTATCTGGTAAGACTGCTTTTGTAACTAAAGACTTCAAACTACCAGATGAACCATTAGACAAATTGAATTGCCATCTGTTATTAATGGGTGAGCTACTAGAGCTTTGGATAGAAAAACTCACGAAAGGATCTACACCAGGGGTGGTGGCTTTGCTAATCAATGTTCGCCAACCCACATTTGCCATGCGCGTTGGCGTAATCCAAGCGTTAATCGTAAGGGCATTAGTTGGCTCTAGAGATAAATTTCTTGGTATAGAAATATAATCATTTACGCCATCTAAAAGTATGGCTTGATTGGCTTGGCCAAATCTATCATTTTGAAAGGTTGCACCGCCCAAAATAGTTCCATTGTTTCCACGACCACTGATATCATTAGCATTTCCATTAAAGGCATAAAAGGCCACTAAGCCGCTGGTATCAATAAAGGAAGGCAATGTCTGCGACTTGCCATTTAAAACAGCAAGGCAGCAAAAAAGTACTGAAAGGATAATTTTTTTCATTTAAATGCAAAACTTTAAAAAGTAATTCCAATAATAAATAAATTGGTTTAACACGCCAACAACAAAAACATAAAAGTAAATATACAACAATACCCAGCTTATTCAATTGCGTAGAATACATATCCACCGCATCTTAGCGTCTTTGTGGCCAATGTAAAAAAAAAAGCCCCAACAGGAGTTGAGGCTTTTAAAGAATCTGGCAACGACATACTTTCCCAGGTGTTACCCAAGTATCATCTGCGCTGATGG
>VEQB01000317.1 GCA_018883485.1 Bacteroidota bacterium | reverse complement strand
AGGTATAACTGTGGTAATTGTTACACATGAACATGATATAGCAGAAATGACCCAACGTACAATTCGTTTAAAAGACGGTTTAATTGTAAGCTAATGTTCGATATTGATAAGTGGCAGGAAATATTTGCGAACATTAAGAAAAATAGGTTACGTACCTTTTTAACTGGCTTTAGTGTTAGCTGGGGAATCTTTATGCTTATTGTTTTATTGGGGGCTGGAACCGGCTTACGTAATGGTGTTAAAAACCAGTTTAGCAGAGATGCAGTGAATAGTGTTTGGCTCAATGCAGGTAAAACGGCTAATGCTTTTGAAGGTTATCAACCTGGGCGAGAAATTAAGTTTACCAATGAAGATTTTGAGTTGGTTCAAAACACCTACAAAAATTACGAACATATAAGTGCGCGCATGCACATGTGGGAAATTAGTATTATTAGCTACCAAAATAACTATGGTAACTTTAATATGAAAGGGGTTCATCCAGGCATGATTTACCCCGAAAAAATAAATTTAATTAAGGGTAGGTTCATTAATGAAAAAGATATTTTAGAATTTAGAAAAGTGGCGTGTATAGGCAGAAAAATGGTTGAAGAATTATTTAAGAAGCAAGAGCCTATTGGGAAAGAAATTAATATCAATGGTATTTTATTTAAAGTTGTTGGGGTGTTTTATGATGATGGAGGCGACCAAGATAATCGGAGAGCTTATGTGCCTGTTAGTACCACCCAAAAAGCTTTTACTGGCAATAGTAGAATAGACCAAATAGTAATGAGTATTTCTGAAGCAGATATAGAGAACACAGAGGCTATTACAAATGAGTTACGCAATATTCTAGCTGCCAAGCATCACTTTGATCCCAATGATAAAAAAGCAGTATTTGTTTGGAATAATTTAAAAGAATACCGCAAAATAATGGGATTGTTAGACGGGATTACCATCTTTATTTGGATCATAGGCTTAGGAACTTTAATAGCAGGTATTGTAGGTGTAAGTAATATTATGATGATTGTGGTGAAGGAGCGCACCAACGAAATTGGAATACGAAAAGCATTAGGTGCTACACCTGCTAGTATTATTAGTTTGATTTTGCAAGAAGCTGTTTTTATTACTTCACTTTTTGGATATACTGGGCTAATACTGGGTGTATTTTTGGTGGAAGCTTTTCAAAAATTTGTACCCGACTCAGATTACTTTAGGAAGCCAGAAGTTAATTTAATGGTTGCTTTGCAAGCCATGGCATTGTTAGTAGTTGCAGGATTAATTGCGGGCTATTTTCCCGCAAGAAAAGCTGCTAAGGTTGAACCTATTGAGGCATTAAGAGCAGAGTAATGAGATTAGATGGCGATAGAATAAACGAAGTGTTACAAACGCTTAGCAAGAATAAGTTGAGAACTTTTCTTACGGCATTTGGTGTGTTTTGGGGTATCTTTATGTTGGTAATTATGTTGGGTTCTGGTAAGGGCTTGCAAAATGGGGTAACGCGCTCATTTAGTGGCAATGCTACCAATGCTGTTTATTTATGGACGCAATCTACTACTTTACCTTACAAGGGGTTGCCACGTGGTAGAAAATATAATTTTCACGAAGACGATATTCAAGCTATTAAAGACAATGTACCAGAATTAGATGTTCTTGCACCTTCTGCCCAATTGGGTGGTTACCGTGGCGAAAATAATGTGAGCAGAGGTGTTAAAACAGGGCCATTTGTGGTACGTGGTGATTTTCCTGAGAATCGCTTTATTCAAACACTTATTATTACTAGTGGCAGATATTTAAATGAGTTAGATATTAAGGAAAAGCGCAAGGTTTGTGTAATAGCAAGCCGCGTAAAAGAAATTTTATTCAACAAAGAGGAAAATCCATTAAACCAATACATTCAAATAAATGGTACCTATTTTAAAGTTATTGGAACCTTAACTGTGAATAAGGATGGGGAAGATGCAGAAGAGAAAATGCAAACCATTTATATTCCTTTCAGCACTTTTCAACAAGCTTTTAATTGGGGAGGTAAAATAGGTTGGTTTAGCCTTACTGCAAAACCGCAGTATTCTGCAGCATTTGTAGAAAATAAAATTAAAAAGGTATTAGCGCAACGGCATAAAGTTTCGCCCGATGATCCATATGCTATAGGAAGTTGGAATACCGAAAAAGAGTTTGCTAAAATACAAGGATTGTTTGCTGGGATTAGTTTATTGGTTTGGGTTGTGGGTATTGGAACACTCTTGGCTGGTGTAATCGGTGTAAGTAATATCATGTTAATTATTGTTAAAGAACGCACCAGAGAAATAGGCGTGAGGCGGGCATTAGGCGCAACCCCAAGTTCCATAATTTCGCAAATTTTAGCAGAAAGCATATTGTTAACTTCGCTAGCCGGATATTTGGGTTTGGTGGCTGGTATATACTTAATGGAAGGTATAAGCAAGGCAATTGAAGGACAAGATACGGGTATGTTTTACCAGCCTGGAGTTGAGCTAGGGGTGGCCCTGAAGGCTTTAGGGATTTTAATTTTTTGTGGCGCATTGGCTGGTATTATTCCCGCACGAAAAGCAGTGGCCATTAAACCTGTTGAAGCATTGAGATACGAATAATTAAAGTTATGAAAAGAATAGTTAGAATCGGAATTTTTGTGGCATTGATTGCCTTGTTTTTTTATACCATTTGGTTTTTATATCAGAAATCGATTAAGAAACCTATCGAGTATAAAACAGTAAGTATGCTTAAAACAAATATTGTTAAAAAAACTGTAGCTACTGGTGCGGTAGTTCCCCGAAAGGAGGTAAACATTAAGCCACAGGTATCTGGTATCATAGAAAAATTATTTGTGATAGCAGGTGATAAAGTGAAGAAAGGGGATATGATTGCACGCATTAGAATTATACCCAATATGATAAATTTAGCCAATGCAGAAAACCGTTTGAACCGAGCTAAGTTGGCTTATGAAAATGCCAAAATTGATTTAGATCGTAACCAAAAATTGTTTGAAAGCAAGATGATTGCTTATGCCGACTATCAAGTTATTAAGCTTAATTATAGTAATGCCGAAGAGGAGTTGGATGCAGCAGAGAATAACATTCAGCTAATTAAGGAAGGGGTAAGTAAAAGTTCTGGTAAAGCCACCAATACCATTGTACGAAGTACTATTGACGGAATGGTATTAGATGTACCTTTAAAGGAAGGTAGCAGTGTAATTGAGAGTAATACCTTTAATGAAGGCACTACTATAGCTACGGTGGCCGATATGGGTGAGATGATTTTTGAAGGCAAGGTGGATGAAAGTGAAG
>VEQB01000020.1 GCA_018883485.1 Bacteroidota bacterium | reverse complement strand
TGTTTAAGGTCTATCATAACAACGAATATACGCATCATATTGTGTAAGGGGTTTATTAAATTTTTCTAACTTGCCGCCATGAATTTTCCTTCTTCTCTTATAGAAAATGCGGTGAACGAATTGTCGAAGTTTCCAGGTATTGGCAAAAAATCTGCGTTAAGAATGGTGCTTTACCTATTAAAACAGGAGGAGGCAGCGGTTACTAAAATGGGTGAAGCCATAATTAAGTTGCGCAAGGAAATTAGATTCTGCGAACGTTGCCATAATGTAAGCGATTTGGCCTTGTGCAATATTTGTAGCAACCCTAAGCGCGACCCACAGCTTGTTTGTGTGGTGGAAGATTTACGCGATGTAATGGCCATAGAAAATACCAATCAGTTTAGTGGCAATTACCATGTTTTGGGTGGTTTAATTAACCCTATTCAGGGCATTGGGCCAGATCAATTGCAAATAGATTCTTTGTTGAACCGAATTAAAGAACTAGAGGTGAAAGAAATTATTTTGGCTTTAAGTGCAACGCTAGAAGGTGATACCACTGCTTTTTATTTGTCTAAAAAACTTAATCCTTTGGGAGTGAGTATTTCTGCCATCTCAAGGGGCATTGCCATTGGTGGAGAATTAGAATATGCCGACGAAATTACCTTAGGCCGTTCTATTGCCAATCGGATTCCCTACCGTACTTAATGAGGTAGCTTTTTCTTTTTTTTGTTTGCTGTTGCAAGCGCTTAGGTTCAACCCGCCTAAAAGCAATAAACTTAAAAATGCACTAAGTATTAATTTCATGGTTTGGTATTTATAAAACTAAGACGCTTCAAAGATCCTTTTTGTTACAAGAACTACAATTTTTTTTAGCTGAACCTAACAATTTGATAGCCGAAATTCATTTTTGAGCGGGTAAAACAATTTTATATCACTTACCTTCGTTAGCTCAATAACCTATGCAGCTATCCGTTATTATTGTTAACTATAATGTAAAGTATTTCCTAGAGCAGGCGCTTTACACCGTTAGAAAAGCTTGTCAGAATATTGACAGTGAGATATTTGTGGTAGACAACCATTCTGTGGATGGTAGTTGCGAAATGGTTAAAAAGATTTTCCCGGAGGTAATTTTAATTGAGAACAAAGAGAATTTGGGCTTTGCCAAGGCCAATAATCAGGCTATTAGGCAAGCAAAAGGGAAGTATGTTTTATTGTTAAATCCAGATACGGTAGTAGAGGAAGATTGTTTTAATAAGGTAATTCGCTTTATGGAGCAAACTCCCGATGCGGGTGCTGTTGGGGTTAAAATGATTGATGGTTCTGGAAAGTTTTTACCCGAATCTAAAAGGGGTCTACCTACACCAGAGGTTGCCTTTTTTAAGATATCTGGCTTAGCCGCAATTTTTCCTAAATCGAGGAGATTTGGCAAATACCACTTAGGTTTCTTAGATAAGGAAAGTATACATGAAGTAGAAGTGCTGGCAGGTGCTTTTATGCTATTGCGCCACAACGTGTTAAAGCAGGTTGGTTTGTTAGATGAAGATTATTTTATGTACGGTGAAGACATAGATCTTAGCTATTGTATTCAAAAGGCTGGGTATAAAAATTACTATTTTCCAGAAACAACCATCATTCATTACAAAGGCGAGAGTACCAAGAAAACCAGTGTTAACTTTGTATTTACTTTTTACAAAGCCATGGTAATTTTTGCCCAGAAGCATTATTCTAAACGCCATGCCCGTAATTTTAGTTTTCTCATTCACTTTGCCATTTATTTAAGAGCCTTTGCGGCAATTGTGAGCAGGTTTGTTTCAAAAGTATTTGTCCCTCTGCTAGATTTTACGGCTATCTTTTTAACGCTTTCCTTAGTTATTAATTTTTGGAGCAACCAGAAATATCAAGTGCCAGAGGCTTATCCAGAAGGTGTGGTAAATTATAATAGTATAGTTTACGTATTACTTTGGATTGTAGGTTTAGGTTTGGCAGGAGCCTACAATAAGCGCAAAACATTTTTGAGTGTAGCTAAAGGTATAGCCTTTGGTACGCTTGCTATTGCGGTTTATTATGCATTTGTAGGCGAGCAATACAGATTTTCTAGAGCCATTATTTTACTAGGTTCAATAGCGGCAATATTAGATGCTTACCTCATTCGCGTAGCTTTACATTTTATTCATTTTAAGCGATGGAGCTTTACCATGAGTAGAGATTTGCGCACCATCATTGTGGGCAACCCTTCGGAGGTATCTCGCGTGCAAGAGTTGCTTATTAAATCTAAAAGCAGAAGTGAGTACTTAGGTTATGTTTCTGTTGAACCTGCCAACGACAATGCCCACTATTTAGGAGATGTGGTGGAGCTTCCCGGTATTGTAAGTTTGTTTGGCGTAGAAGAAATCATTTTCTGTAGTAAGGATTTGCCAGCTAGCAGAATTATAGAATGGATGGGGAGTATAGAATCGGGCGATATTTTATATAAGATTGTTCCCGAAGAAAGCTTGTTTATTATTGGCAGCAACAACAAAAACACACCCGGAGATTTTTATACTATTGAGATAAACTTAAAGTTAGCTAAGGCTTTTGAGCAACAAAAGAAACGTGTGTTTGATATTGCATTGAGTGTAATTCTACTAATTTTGTCTCCTTTACTTATGCTTTTTGTTAAGCGTCCACTTAATTTTTTTAGCAATATATTTAAAGTTTTTGGAGGCGAAAAAACTTGGGTTAGTTATGCCAATGCCGATAATATCAAATTGTTACCATCCTTAAAATCTGGGGTGGTGAGCCCGCTAGATGCGCACCGCAATAAGCAACACAACCCTGTAACCATACAAAAATTAAATTTCTTATACGCTAAAGATTATTCGGTAGAGAAAGACTTATTAATAGTGTTAAAGTCTTTACGCTCTATTGGCAACTAAAGTAGCTTAAAGTTGCTAAGGTAATTTAATATTGCCTTGGCCAATACAACAGGTTCTTCTTGCAAGGCCATGTGGCCAGAATTTTCCAATAAGCAAATTTCTGCTTGCTGGCAAAGGCTGGCTAGGTTCAGCATGGCTTCTTTAGGTATTAATTCATCGTAAGCACCTATCCCAAAAAATACAGGCAATTCGGTTTGAACCAAAAGTGCACGATGCTCTAATCTTTCCTTCATGCCTAAGGCTGCTGCTATAATACCCTCTTCTGGCCCAGCAATAGCTTCTTGTATAGCCTTAGCCACATAAGCCTCTTGGCGATTATTCTCTTTAAATAAGCCGGGAATAAAATTCATTATGTAAGCCTCTTTTCCATGGCTGCGTATAAATTGAACTACTTGGTCTCTTTTAGCTTTGCGTTCTTCAGTATCCGCTAAGGCTGTAGAATGAATTAAACCAAGCCCTTTTAATTTTTGAGGAAATTGATGCGCAAATTCTAGACACACATATCCTCCCATAGAATGACCCAACATCACACAGGTTTCTATTTGCAAAGTATCTAGTAAATATTTAACCTCACGCGCCATGGCGGCCATGGTAATATTGGGTTCAACCCCACTTTTGCCAAAACCTGGTAGGTCTGGAACCAGTACTTTACAATGGTCCTTAAACAACAACACCTGCTCATCAAAGCAGGTGTTGTTTTCGCAGAAACCATGTAAGAGTACTAGGCAGGTTAATCCATTGCCTTGTACTTTATAGTTTAACATATTAATAGAATAAAAATCTATTGTCTTTTACATTCTTAATTTCCTTAAGTACTTCAAAGTAGTTGTACTCTAAACGTTGTGATAGATTATTAGAAATTTCTTGCTTTTGAGCATCATAATTTACTTGTGCTGGCGCTGGTGTAATTTTAGTAACTTGATAAGCATATACCGCTGCATCACCCTTCACTGGGCCACTTAATTTGTTTAATGCCGTTGTACCAGCTACAGTTCCAGCAAATGATGGATCATAACCAATATAAGGAATACTTGCGTTTTCAAATGTCATTCCTGGCACAGGAGTTAAAGGCTGGTTAACATTTCTGCTAACTGCATCTAAAGTAGTTGCACCTTCCATAGCAGTTTTCATTTTTTCTAGTAATTGCTCCGCCTTTTTATCTTTCTTAAAATCGTTGCTTACGCGTTCTTTAGCTGCCTCAAAATTTGATTTACCTTTTTCGCGAATGGCTGTTAAGGTAGCTATAACATATTTGTCTTCGCCAACAGTTAACACATCACTCACATCGCCAACTTTTGCGTTAAATGCCCAACGAACGGCTTCTCTAGCTTCGCTATAACCTGGTAAGAAATTATCTGTTTCGCGCACAAATTCTGCCACACGTTTTACCATTTTCTTTTCTTCAACAGTTTTGTTAAAGTCCTCGGCATTGGTGCTTGCGGCAGCAAACTGACTCGCATCATTAAACGCCATAGAGGTTGTTTGCTCACTGGCTTCAACTGCTCTAGATAATACTCCGGCTGTAACAGTCTTCTTGCTCTTGTCTCCTGTTACTTTAACAACATGAAATCCGAATTGTGTTTTAATAACAAATAGGTCGTTTTTATTGTGAGATTTAACGGCATCATTAAATTCTTTTACCATAGCTCCTTCTGTAAACCAACCCAAATCACCGCCACGGTCTTTGGTTCCGTCTGTTCCAAATTGAGCGGCTAAAGTGGCAAAGTCTTCTCCTTTGCGAATACGGCCTAAAATTTCATTTGCCTTAACTTCCGAAGCAGCAGTATCTGCATTTGTTGCTCCTTCTACGCGAAGAAGAATATGGCTTGCACGCATACTATATAAGCTATCTTGTTTAATGCCTGCAATTTTATATAAAGACCATGAGCCATTTTCAAAAACTGGCCCTATCACGGTTCCAACAGAATCATTAAATAATCTGGCTTGAACCGACTCAGGATAATCACTTCTGCGCTTAGGCGTTGGGTCAAACTTTACATCGCTGTTTAAATCTACATAATTGGTATCATTATCTGCCACCTGAAATTGTGCCACTTGGTCGTAAGCCCATTTTTGAACCGCTGCCGAATCTTGAGAAGTAGGAGCAAAATCCCAAACCACAAATTCTAATTTACGGCTGTTCTCTTTCTCTTTGTACTTATCCATATTCTTTTTAAAATACGATTTAAGTTCGCTTTCTTCTGGCACAATGCTAGAATCTGCAATGGTAGTATAAGGAATAGCCACCATGTTTATTTCGGCGGTTTGACCTCTACCATTATATATACTTTTTGCTTCTAAGCTAGTGCCATAAACACCTTTTTTAAGTAGGGTGGCAAATTTGCGTTGAAGTGTTTCGGTGGTTATATAATCTTCAAATTCTTTCCATTGCGCTTTTGCATTTTCGTCAGAACCTTCTGTTACCTGCTTTAAATAGCGCTTTACATTTACAATATCAAATTGCCCTGTATTTGGGTCAGTAAATGATTGACGAATTTGCGGATGGATATTATTGCCATACACCATATCTGCCAATTCTTCTTCTGATACCTGTAAACCCAATTGCTCGTATTGCTTTTTCATGAGGTAATCATTTAATACTTGGTTCCAAGTTTGATCTCTCAATTGCGTGCGGGTGGCGTCGTCCATACTTTCTTGCTGGCTTCTTTTCAAGTAATTGTCGATGTTCAATTGAAGTTTACTGTCAAAATCTTTCGCAGAAATTTTCTCCCCATCAATCTCTCCTACATCTGTAACTTGTCCACTACCTCCAAACAAGCCCATATTGCTATTTAAGGCATCGGAGATTACAAACAATGCCAACGCTAGACCAACTGCACCAATCGCTAGTCCCGATCTGTTCCTTATTTTTGTTAATATTGCCATATAAATTTTTAACGAACGGCGAAAATAAGGGGCTATTGCACAAAAATCAACCTTTATTTTATTCTGGGCGTTTCTATTAAAATCAAATTGCAAAAACATGTCTGCTTCAAACTTTGGAAAACTATACCTTATCCCTAACTTTTTGGCTTCAGATAACCCTGATGATTTTATTAGTGGGCAGGTAAAGCGCATGGTTAAGCACTTGCGTAACTTTGTGGTAGAGAATGAGAAACAGGCAAGAGCTTTAATTAAATACTTGCAATTAAATTTGCCACAAAGTGAGTTACGGTTCTGGGTATTAAACGAACATACCCCTGTATCTGAAGTGCATTTGTTGCTTGAAGCCTTGGAGAATGAAGATGCCGGAATAATTTCTGATGCAGGATTACCTTGTGTGGCCGACCCAGGTTCTGCCTTAGTAGCTTTGGCCCAACAAAATAATATTGAAGTGATTCCTTTGCCAGGGGCTTCAAGTATTTTATTAACCTTAATGGGTAGTGGTTTTAGTGGTCAACAGTTCACATTTAATGGCTACTTGCCCATAGATAAGCCTCAAAGGTCAAAAAAAATAAAAGAACTCGAAGCCTTGGCCTCAAAAGGGCATACCCAAATTTTTATGGAAACACCATATCGCAATCGGCAATTATTGGCAGATTTGGGTCAAAACTTAAGGCCACAAACCTTGCTTTGTATTGGTTGTGAAGTGAGTGCCGCAAATGCCTGGGTAAAAACCATGAGTTTGGGCAATTGGATCAAGCAAAACCCTGATTTACACAAGCGCCCTTGTATTTTTATTTTAGGTTAGTAAGTGTTTAAAAATCAGTGGGCTAACCAAATTTACTTTGTAATATTGCGAACTTCACTTTTATTTGAATTTACTAATTCGCCAAGATGAGCTGGTACAAACGTGTAAAAGAGGGAATTACAACCCTAACTTCTGAGAAAAAGGCAGTACCCGATGGGTTATGGCATAAATGCAGTAGGTGTAAAAAAACCCTATTGGCAGAAGACCATCAAAAAAATTGCTATGTATGCCCAAGTTGCAACTACCACGATAAGGTAGGTTCGCATGAGTATTTTGAAATATTGTTTGGAAATGATTTTGAAGAATTGTTTGCTAATATTATGCCTAGCGATCCACTTCAATTTAAAGATACCAAAGACTACGCCAAGCGCTTAGTTGAGAGTCAGGAGAAAAGCGGCATGACAGACGCCATGCGGGTTGCTGTAGGCAATTTAACATATCATACCAAACTGTTGGTGGCTTGCATGGACTTTGGATTTATTGGTGGTAGCATGGGAAGTGTTGTGGGCGAGAAAATTGCCAGAGCTATAGATTATGCTAGAGAACATAAAATTCCATTGTTAATCATTAGTAAATCTGGAGGAGCTAGGATGATGGAAGCAGCTTTCTCATTAATGCAAATGGCTAAAACTTCTGCTAAATTGGCGTTGTTGGGTCAGGCTGGCGTACCTTACGTCTCTTTGTTAACCGACCCTACCGCAGGAGGTGTTACAGCAAGTTTTGCTATGTTAGGTGATGTAAACATTGCCGAACCAGAAGCTTTAATAGGCTTTGCAGGCCCTCGCGTAATTCGCGAAACCATTGGTAAAGATTTGCCTAAAGGTTTTCAAAGTTCAGAATTTGTGTTAGAGCATGGCTTTTTAGATTTTATTGTAAACAGAACAGAACTTAAATCTAAATTGAGCACTTTATTGCCAATTATGATGAAGCAACCTGCAGTTAAGCCCGAAGCGGTAAAATCTTAATTTTAAAGAAGTGGAACAGCAGATAACCTCCAAAGAAAAAATTTTGAAAAAGGTAAGAGCTGGGCTTATAAATAAGTCTAAAAGCTCTTTCCACAATATAGATTTGGAGAGCAATGTGTTTACGCGCCCGCAAGGCGAAACTTACAGCGAAATGTTTGTAAAGGGGTTTACCGAAGCAGGTGGGCAGTTTGTGTATTGCGATAATAGATTTGATTGTATTGATAAGCTGATAGATTTCTTAGAGCAACGCAAACTTAAGTTTTTATTTTGCCGAGAAGAGGGTTTACAAGATTTGTTAAATGATAGCGGTATTACGTTTTATTCGAAAAATGATACCATAGAGAAGATACAAGTTTCTATTACCAGTTGTGAGGCCATGCTGGCAGCTACAGGTTCAATAATGGTTAGCAGTAACCAACAAACAAGAGTAATGAGCATTTGGCCTCCAGTGCATATAGTAATTGCTTACAGATCGCAGGTGGTGTTAGATATGAAAGAATCCTTTCAAGTATTGCGCAATAAATACGGTAGAAATATCCCTTCGCTTATTAGTTATATTACAGGCATTGGTTGCACTTCAGATTTCCCCGCAGAGGTAGAAGGGCAGTTGCCAGAAGTGGTTATGGGAGCCCAAGGTCCATTAGAGCTTATTTTATTTTTGATAGACGATAGAAAGCAAGACTAATCTTAAAGGCTTTGAAACGCATTTATTTTGCATCCGATTTTCACCTAGGCATACCCAACCACGAGGAAAGCTTGCAGCGCGAGTTGCGCATCATTCGCTGGTTAAACAGTATTAAAGCGGATTGTGCAGAATTGTTTATTGTGGGAGATATCTTTGATTTTTGGTTCGAATATAAACTTGTAGTGCCGAAAGGTTTTGTGAGGTTACAAGCCAAGTTTGCCGAATTTGTAGATGCTGGAATTCCCGTTCATTTTTTTCATGGTAACCATGATTTATGGCAGTTTGGATACTTTGAAAAAGAGCTGGGTGTTAAAGTGCATGCTAAGCCCATTGTAAAAAATTTATTGGGTAAGCAATTTTATATTGGACATGGAGATGGCTTTGGACCCGGGCAAACGCGCTTTAAGCTTATTTTGGCCATGTATAGAAATAAATTATTTCAACGCCTTTTTGCTTTTTTTCATCCTAGTATTGGCATAGGGGCAGCCAATTGGTTTAGCGCGCAAAGCAAGCTTAAAACCTTTGATGGCAACTTTACCTTTTATGGAGAAGAAGAGCATTTAATAAAATACTGCCGGCAATTAATTGCCAAGGGTGAACGTTATGATTATTATGTATTTGGCCACCGACACTTGCCCATGCAGTATGATTTAGGAGAAGGTAGTGTGTACACTAATTTAGGAGATTGGATGGGTTATAATACGTATGCTGTTTTTGATGGCAATCAGTTTAGCATTGAAACCTTTGAGAAGCAAGATTAAACTTTATGGACTTTTAGTGTTGGCTTTTTTTGGCCTAAGTAGTTTTATGCCTGCATGGAAATTATTGGCCGAGATTAAGGTGCAGGTAAAAGACATGGAAACAGACCATTTAGGTAATGTTTATGCCGTTAATAGCAGTAATCAATTATACAAATACGACCCCAATGGCAAGTTAGTAAGCACACTTAATTATGCTTATATTGGCAATATAACCCACTTAGATTGCAGCAATCCATTAGAGATTTATCTCTTTTACAAAGAATTGAATGCCGTTGTTTTTTTAGACAATAACTTGGCTTATAGAGGCAGAATGAACCTTAGCGATTTTGGCATTGTGCAAGCAGGTGCCATTGCCAGAACTTTTGATAATGGCGTTTGGGTGTTTGATATAGGTGATTTGCAATTAAAAAAATTAGATAGAGATGGCACCCTAGCCCAACAAAGCGGCAATGCCTTACAGTTTAGTTCTGGGAGTAATTTGGCTCCAGATTATATGGCAGATAATGGGAAAAGAGTTTTTGTAAATGATAGTACCAATGGTATTTTGGTGTTTGATGTGTTTGCCAATTATTTAAAAACCATTCCTGTTAAAGGGCAAAAAGATTTTATGGTTACCCAAGAGCATTTGTACTACGAAGCGCCTGGGGCCTTAGTGCGTTACCAATTAAATACCCTACAAAGAGATACCTTATTGCTGCCTGAACCAAACAGTTTGCAAACTAGGCTGGTGAAGGAAAAATTGTATTTGGCGCAGACAAATGAAATGCGCATTTATAGTTTTCAATAGTTAGCCTATCTTTGTACCCCATGTTAGATAAGTTAGAAGCAATTTATACGCGATTTAAGCAAGTAGAAGAACAATTGAGTCAGCCCGATGTATTGGCCGATATGAAACGGTTTACCCAAATGAATAGGGAGTACAAAGGCTTGCAACCCATTATAGACAAGTACTTTGAATACAAGAATTTGGTAGGCAATATTGAAAGTGCCAGAGAAATTCTTAAAACTGAGAAAGACGATGAAATGCGCGAAATGGCTAAGGGTGAGTTAGATGAACTTGAACCTAAAGTTGCGCCTATGGAAGAAGAAATTAGGATATTGCTTATACCTAAAGACCCAGAGGATGCTAAAGACGCCATACTTGAGATAAGAGGCGGTACAGGTGGCGACGAAGCCAGTATTTTTGCTGGAGATTTATACCGCATGTATATGTACTTCTGCGAAAAACGCGGTTGGAAGACGGAAGTAATTGATTTTACCGATGGCACTGCAGGTGGTTACAAAGAAATTATAATAGAGGTTAAGGGCGAAGATGTTTACGGCATTTTAAAATACGAAAGTGGTGTACACCGTGTGCAGCGCGTGCCCGAGACCGAAACACAAGGAAGGGTGCATACTTCTGCCGCAACCGTTGCTGTTTTGCCAGAGGCCGAAGAGGTGGATGTGTATTTAAATCCAGCGGATGTAGATATGCAAACTTCTCGTTCTGGAGGCGCTGGTGGCCAAAATGTAAATAAGATAGAAAGTAAGGTGCAGTTAACCCATAGGCCAAGCGGCATTGTGGTAGTTTGCCAGGTAGAAAGAACACAAAATGGAAACCGAGAGCGTGCCATGCAAATGCTACGTTCTAAGCTATACGAAATAGAATTACAGAAGCACAATGACGCTATTTCTAGCAGGCGCAAAACGCTGGTAGCCTCGGGAGATAGATCTGCCAAAATTCGCACCTATAATTATCCTCAAAGTAGGGTAACAGATCATAGAATTGGCTATACAGCCTATAATTTAACAGAGGTTATGAATGGTAATATTCAAACTTTTATAGACCAATTGCAGGTGGCAGAAAATGCCGAGAAGTTGAAAGAAGGCGGGTAGTGCAGCGCTAACCTAACCCAACCTATGGCTCATAATTTTTTGAACTTCTGAATAGAGTTGCATGGGGTTAAATTTGCGCCAACTAAAAGCATCGAGTTCGCCACCAAATATGAGGTAGTAATCTATATTGGCCGATTTAAATTCTGAAAGCACATGTTCTTGGAAATTGAGGGCGGCAATCCATCCCTCTTCTACCTCTTGAAACCATTCTTCATAATAGGAATCGTCGCTACTATGGAAGTTAAGTACGTTTTCGCCGATGAGAATAAATTTTGTTATACCCGCTTCTAATAAGGGTTCAACCACTTCTCTTTTAAGAAACATTACATCGTTGTTAATGGCATCGTTCCATTCTCCTAACAATTCTAGAACGGCAAATTCTTTCTGGTAATCTGCATATAAAATTTTAACATATAGGGTAGGCGAACCAAATTCGTCCCACTGCGGGTGAATGGCATAGTTGTAAACCCTGTTGGTAAATTCGAATTCGCTATATTCCCTTTCATAGAAAGGTGAGTTAGGGTCTTCTTCGCTTTGGTATATGTCTCTCCACCGATAATACGGTTCTAATTCCTGCATGTTGCAAAGATAGAAAGTTACCTGACTTTGAAAATTGCTATACACGTTATAAATTGCGAAAGATTGATGTTAAAAATAAAATCGTTAG
The DNA here is from genome assembly GCA_018883485.1 of Bacteroidota bacterium. GTDB lineage: Bacteria > Bacteroidota > Bacteroidia > UKL13-3 > UKL13-3 > B1. Next base: position 2,817 of record VEQB01000020.1, on the reverse strand, counting down.
CCTTACCTGGTTTTCAAAATCTTAAACAAGATATTCCGGCATCTTTAGCGCTTGTAATTGTGGCAATACCTTTGTGTTTGGGGATAGCCCATGCTTCGGGCGCGCCGCTTCTTTCTGGATTATTATCTGGTATTATTGGTGGTTTGGTAGTAGGGTATTTTAGTGATTCTAATTTAAGTGTAAGTGGCCCTGCTGCGGGGCTTACCTCTATCTGTTTAATGGCAACTCTGGAGCTGGGTTCATTTCAAGGTTTGGTAACCGCTATTTTAGTTGCTGGCTCAATTCAAGTAGTTTTTGGGTTATTACGTTTAGGTTTTATAACCAATTATATTCCAAGTTCCGTAATTAAAGGGATGCTGGCAGCCATAGGGTTAATTCTAATATTAAATCAATTTCCCCATTTAATAGGATACGACTCGGAGTTCTTGGGAATTGAAGCGTTTAACGTAGGCAAGGAAGACTTAGAAGCTGGGCCAATTGAGAATTTGGAAGAAAAAGAAAATACTATTAGTCACCTTTTAAATTCTTATAGGTATGTAAATTATTTTGTGATGCTTATAGGTTTAATTAGTTTAGGTGCTTTGATAATTTGGGATAAATTTTTTGGCAAAAGGTTTAAGGTAATTCCAGGTTCGCTTATTGCTGTTGTTTTGGCTACACTCATAGCTAAAACAATTCATATTATTGGACCTGAGGTTAATTTGGGCAGAGAGTATTTTGTGGATATATCAGAGTTAAATTTTACAAAAGGAATAGGTTCCATTTTGGTTTTCCCCTCTTTTCAATTTCTATCGCAACCCTTATTTTATAAAGTAGTAATTACAATTGCCTTGGTGGCTTCGTTAGAGAGTTTATTGTCTATTGAAGCAATAGAGAAACTTGATCCAGAGCGCCAGAAGGTAAATACCAATAGAGAATTAATTGCGCAAGGAATTGGCAATGTTTTATGTGGTTTAGTAGGTGCTATACCAGTAACCGCCGTAATAGTAAGGGGCACAGTTAATATTTCTGCGGGTGCAAAATCTAAGTATGCTACCATGTTGCACGGTTTGTTTATTCTATTGGTTATATTATTTTTGATTAAAGTAATAAATCAAATTCCTTTGGCAGCCCTGGCTGCTATTTTGTGTTATACTGGGTATAAATTAATAAAGCCAGAATTATTCACAAATCAATATCAGAGGGGCATCTCCTCATTAATTCCCTTTCTTGTTACCATAGTTTCTATTGTGTTTACAGATTTATTAGTTGGCGTTTTAATTGGACTAGGTGCTTCCACTATTTTTACAATTAAAGACAAATTCTCATCATAAGAACATTGTTTTTATTATTGGAGGAATACCTTTATATGGATGTAAACAGGGATTTATAATAACATCCACGCTATAAAGTTTAGTGGGTTAAAAAACTTTGCTAAATTATTTTGGTTTATTGAATTACAATCTTCATTTTTGAATTATGCGCACAGCAATCACAAACGATGTAAAAGTAATAGTAGAAACTGCTTATCAAAACGATCAGTTTACTGCACACAAATCACAGCACATGTTTGCCTACCGCATTACCATAGAAAACCAAGGTGAGCATACTATTAAATTATTGCGTCGCCATTGGCATGTGATAGATTCTGTTTTTGGACATTCCGAGGTAGAAGGGGAAGGTGTTGTGGGCTTACAGCCAGTATTAGAGCCAGGAGAAAACCACCAGTATGTTTCTGGTTGTGCCTTGCAATCTCCTTTTGGAAAAATGTATGGTAGTTATTTAATGGAAAGGCAAATGGATGGGAAGCATTTTGAGGTAAAGATTCCAGAATTCACTTTAATTGTGCCACATCTTTCTAATTAGTTTTTACAATTGCATCCTTTAAATGGAATCTCGTTACCATTTCTATCTATAGACTTAGTAATTTGGTGCCTGGCATTGTAGAATACAGCCCAAATAAGCACTCCTTCTTTGTATTTTTCTTTTTTTTCCATCCAGCCTTCTGCGTGGTAATAAACCCAAATACCAGTTTTTTGGCCAGATTTTAAACTTCCCTTTTCTTTCAATTTCCCATTAGTATGAAATTTCTTTATGTTTTCTTTACCCATATCCTGCTGTGCAATACCAACAATAGGAAGGCTTAGCGCAAAGCCAAGCACAAGAATTTTTAGGCTCAAAGCGAAAAATGAAGAGTAGATTTTAACAAACATTTGAAGCACAAGTAAATAAAAAAAATAGAATTAAAGACAAGCCTATTTGCTAATTGAAAAAATATACTATTTTGCACCTCGGCTTAGTAATAAAAGTAAATGATTGCGCACCTTCAGGGAAAAGTTTCACTTAAATCTCCAGCATATGTTGTAATAGATTGTGCTGGTGTTGGGTATGGGGTTCAAATTTCCCTAAATACATATGAAAAAATGGGTGATGTTAAGGAGTTAAAATTGTTAACCCATCTATCTATCAAAGAAGATAGTCATACCCTTTATGGATTTATGGAAGAGGAAGAGCGTCAGTTATTTCTTTTGCTTATTGGTGTAAATGGTGTTGGAACCAACACTGCCCGTATGATTCTCTCTAGTTTAAAGCCAAGTGAAATTAAAGCTGCCATTGTTGAAGGAAATTGGACGATTCTTAAAACCATTAAAGGAATTGGTCCGAAAACCGCTCAGCGTCTCGTAATTGATTTGCAAGACAAGGTTAAGAAAACAGAATCGGCTGATGCTTTTCAGCCTAGCTCTTTTACTTCTCCAGCTTTTGATGAAGCCTTGAGCGCTCTTATAACGCTAGGTTTTAATAAGGCCGAAGCCGAAAGAGGATTGCTTAAGATTAAAC
>VEQB01000019.1 GCA_018883485.1 Bacteroidota bacterium | reverse complement strand
CTGTTCTGCTGTATTCCAATTAACCTGCCACCCCCAGCTGCTGCTATTCTAAAACTATGAATTGAATTTCTAGAAATATGATTGGTAACTAAAGTTGTGGTACCTTGATACAAGATTCCCACCAAACTATTAAATGCAGTTCCTTGACCCTCTATAGTATGCACTGTATTTTGAGAAATGGTAATGGCACTTCCAGATCCAGAATGCATAATTCCGATAATGGCAGAAGCCGTTGAAGTATTCGTACTCGCACTATTACTTTTAATATTGTGTACCAAATTGCGGCTAATGTTATGGCCACTGCCACTCGACTGCAATATACCAATTACCTGAGCCGAAGCCGGCACGGGATTGTTGTAGGTTAGGTTTCTAACAATATTGTCAGTAATAATTTGATTAGGCGTAAATGAACTTGAATAGATTCCAATCAAAGTAGCAAGAGTATTGGTACCGGTGCTTAAAGATCTGCTTAAAAGATTATCTATTGTATTAAATCTTATGATTGGCAAACCACTTGTATTTAAGATCCCAATAACCATGCTTGAACTTAATGGCGTTCTTGATAAATTTTGTAAACCATTAATAAGGTTGTTTTCAATTAAGATATTGTTAGTAGAAGAACTTACATTAATGCCAATCATGGCTGCACTTGTAGTACTAGATGTATTTGCAGTTGAATCCTCAAGGTTTAAAATCAAATTATTTCTAATTTCTAAAGTTGCTGTTTGGTTCCAAGCTCTTATACCATTTACAATTACACTGGTACCATTTGGATGGTTGTTGGTAATATTTGCAATGATATTATTATTGATGAAAGAATTTGAACCAGTTTGGCAGCTGATAGGCAAAGTAGTGCTATTACCACTATGAATAATATTATCTACCAATAAAGTATCACCAATATAGTTGTTTTCTATTCTTGCAACTCCGCCACCATTATTTACTTGGATTCCAGCAAAAAAGCCAGCAAAAATTTGATTATGTAGAATATTGGCAATTCTGTTTCGAGAAATCACAGTTCCTGTGCTTAGTCCTGCCGCCGCATTGATAGCCGTAAATGTATATCCAATTCCAACGTTTGTTATAACCCAGTTTCCAGCCAAGTTCATTTGATTACCACCAATTGTATTACCTACAATACTATCGTTATTTGATAAGTTTCCAGGTGTAAAATTAATAACTGTTGGCGAGGCTGTATGGTTAAAACCATCATTTTGGTAAAACTGATTATTCCTAATTACTTGACCATTGCCAGTGCCTGTTCCAATTGAAATAGCATTAGAATTAAAGTTATAGAAAAAGCTATTTTCAATAATTAGATTCTCATTCTCTCTGTTTACGTTTAAGGTACCAGAGGCTGCGAATAAAATTCCTGGTGTACCTGGGAAGGTTGTATTGGTTATATCTCTTCTAAAGTGACAAGCTGAAAATCTAATATTATCATTACCTGTGGCAATTGAAGTTGGACTAATACGAACAACTCCACCATTCACCGTCGCTGTTCCGGTGTTTCTAGATTCAAATATTACTTGTCTAAATGTATTGTCGTTAGCATCATTTAAAAGGGTTAATGCGGGTTGACTTGTAGCAATATTACGGATGATAAGATTGGTATCATTTGCAGTCCCTAAAGTATCAAATCCAAGAATTGAAACCCTATCTGCTCCGTTGAGTCTTATCAAACCATCTGTACCAGTTGCATTTCCTGTTAATACCACTTGGCTAGAACCTGCAGGACGAATAGTTAAAGTATAGTTGAAAATACCTGTTGTACTTCCGCTTACCTCAGTCCATTGGTTCAAACCAATTGTACCTGGTTCATTTATTGTTGAACCATTTTCTAATAACACCAAAGTATTGCCTTGTAAGAAACTAGTATTAATGGCATTAAATAAACCTGTTCCGCCTGTTAAGTTAGGGAAGGTTCCAGTTGGCCCTACGGTAATTACTTGAGCCAATGGTGCTGCTATTGTATACTGATTAGGATTTAAAGGATTGGCGATTATTATATTCGTATTCTCAGCAACGGCATAGGCTGGCACACTTTCATAATTACCCACACTGTCTTGGGCAATCACAAAATATCTAATCACATCATTAATACCCGCACCTCCTATTAAACTATTGTCAATGGTAAATTGCCAAACCCCATTTCTATGGTTTCCAGAAAGTAAAACTCCATTGGTAGAAAAATACGTTCCATTGTTCTTATTGAAATAAACTTTTGGAATAAATGTTCCAGCTGCTACTCCACTATGCGTTTCTGTTATGGTTGCTGTAAAGGTTCTATTTGTAAAAGCTGAAGTATTTGTTAAAGGAATATAGTTGATGTCTGGCGGAATTGAATCGGCTAGAAGTGTATTGGTTGCAGAAGACAAGGCTCCCAAATCTGCAGGGGTATTGCTAGCTCTATTGTTCCCAGCAAAGTCTGTTTGAACCAAGGTAGAAATCGAAATATCTCCTGCCCCTTCTGCTAAGTTACTGGTACCTAGTTGCAAATTGAGGGCGCCCACTCCAGCAATTGGATTAATAAAGCCAGGGTTACCATGTATACCATTTTGCTCTGTTGCACTTAATCTTCTCCATCCGTTTATGCCTGTCATGGTGGCTGCATTACCAGGCCCTGTGCCTATAAAGTTATTTGGTAGGCCAGTTCCTGCCCATAGCAAGTTATTGTTAATTACACTTTGCGCTAACGGGTTAGAGCCTAATGCAATAGCTGCATTTACGCCTGTTGAAGTTCCATTTGCAACTACATTGCTAAAAATATTATTCCTTATTTCTTGCCACTGCGCAAAAGCTATGGTTGCACGAAAAGCCGCTGTTTGTGAGGCTCCAGAAGCAGGCGTTCCTCCTATAAAAACCGTATTGTGATAAAATCTATTGGTAGTAGTAGTGCTTATCGTATTGTCTAAAATACCATTGATAGCTATTGGGGCACTATAGGCAACTCCTGCAGTATCAAAGCCTAATCTAACTAAATTGTTTGAAGTGGTTTGAGCACCGCTTGCAATTTCAATACCATTCCAACTTGTGGCCAAAGTACTTAAACTAGCAAAACTATGAATGAAGTTTCTAGATACAAATGAATTGTTATTGGTATTTTGGTTTATGGCTAAAAAACGAATACCTGTAATGTTACCTGTTGAAGCTGTATGGCGATTTACCAAGCCAAAAATTGTATTTCCCTCGCATGCATTATCTGCAATTGAAGAAATATATTGAATACCACATATACCCGGATTACTGGTAGTAAAACTATTGAATATTGTTTTAATCGTATTGTTGGCAACCCTGTTACCTGCGCTACCAAAAATTACTATTCCATTTACCTGATTAGATGAAATTGTGGCTGGTAATAATACCAATGAATCTATATAATTACCAGTTACAATAGCCCTACCAGATGAGCCAAAATTAATACCATTTAAAGCAGCCGAAGTGGAAGTGCTCGTATTGGTTGACCTGCTAAATAAACTATGAATAATATTGTTTTCAATAGTAGTAAAACCAGAACTTGCATAACAAATACCATTTATCTGACTGGTTTGCGTAGCTGCAGCCGACCATTGGAACAGATGTCTTACCTCATTATTACGAATAATTTGACCACCACTGAAGGCAAAAGACAAAATCCCATTGATAGCGGCTCCTGTTGTGGTGCTAAAAGAGGTTTGCGTTGTAGAATCCAATATTAATCCATCAATCACATTATTCTCTATTACGTTTACGCCACTTGAGCTTACAATACCTTGAATACAAACATTAGAAGCTGAGTTATGTGCATTTAGCAAAGGTTCATCTAGAGTACCTATTAAGTTACCCGCTATTCTTACACTATTACTCGATGCTTGAGAGTTAATACCAATTAAGGAAGATGCTGTGTTTTGACCAGTATTTCTAGAGTTGGTTCTAAACCCTTTAATAACGTTATTTAAGATATTTACATTTTGACCCGAGCTCACCACAATTCCTCTGATTGCACCAGTTGTACCCAGATTGATATGCCTAATCGTATGAATTTGGTTTCTATTGATATCATAATTGGCAGCCGGTGTGGCATTAATACCAATGGTTACGGCATTATTAAAAGTTAAAATATTATCGATAAAATTACTGTCAATCAATGCCACACCACCCGACAATTGAATACCCGTAAAAGCACCTGTATTGGCTACAACTGGGAATAAGAAGTTCCGAATTTGGTTGCCATAAATTAAATTTGAGGCTCCTACCGTGGTGGTAAACTGAATAGCCACCCTTGTTACATTAGAGTTATTGGTAAAAGGATTACCTGCTGCTTGTGCCGCACTTCCTCCGATAAAATTACCAGTTATGCTATTACCTACAGAACCACTTCCCGCTCCTGGCGTAAAATTAATAGCAGACCAAACTGCAATTTGAGGTGTTGTAGCTGAAGTATCATAAAAACTATTATTGGTAATTTGCCAGAAAGAGCCATTGCCATTATTGGTTGCATTAATTTGAATTCCGTTAAAAGTAAATCCATTAAATTCATTACCACTAATAGTGTTGTTGTTATTTTGAACCACATTAGATTGTCCTTGAGAAACTATACCCACAGCATAAGTTCCAACAGTTGTTCTAACAAAATAGTTATTAAGAATTTGATTGCTATCGTTTCCATTAAACAAAGTTGAACCTAATATATTTATAGCACCTGCAGTTGTAGATGTGCTATTGAATCTAAATTCTGAATTTCTAATAACATTAGAAATCGCATCGTTTTGAAGATTAATTAGCGCCGCTCCTGTACCAGTGCTTATATTTTGAAAAATGAGTTTACGTTGTGTAGAATTAAAGGTATCGCGTCCATCAATAATAATATTTTTTGAGCTTGACAAGGAAAAAATAGGCCCGGCATGACTTGCAGAAATGATTGGGGTATTTCCAAACAAAGGTTTGAAAGTAACCGTATTGGTAGCGCTTGAGCCATTAACCGCATTTATATTAATTGGAAATGTTTCTCCAGTTGCAACAGAATATGAGGAATCACACAAATTAAAAAATACAGGGCCACTTACCCCACTAGAATTTAAAATACCAGCCGCGTCGGTAATGGTTTGAAAATCGCAATTGTTTTTCCCAATGGTATAACTACCATTGAGTGGCGATCTAAAAAAAGCAAAAGCAGTATCATCACCATTTACCGTATCTGTTTGAAAATTTGGACTGTAAGTCCATGCCTTAACCCTATATAAAATATTATTAGCAAATGAAAAAGCACCTAGATTAACACTTGCAGAATTGCTGCCTGAGCCACCTAAAGTATCTAATAAACCGTTAAACAAAACAGGAGTTTGGCTAGTACCGTTTACAGACCAGCCCACGTTAACTGAAGTAATCTGATTAACCCCGCTATTTCTTATTGTAGCAACTACACTTTGATTACCTGTCATAAAAGTGGCAGGTGAGTCAATTCTTACTGTGGCGGCATTGTTAGCGCCAGAAGAAAGCTGGAAAGCCTGAATTTCTCTAAAATTAGGATTTGATCCGCCTATATTATTAAAACGCAACCTAGTGGTTTGAAGAGGAACTGTAAAAGTAACAGAATCTACGGTTGATGTAGAGCCCGCAAAATTTGGAAGAACAACTACAAAAGCGGAGCCATTCCAAATTTCAATATTCATTGTGGTAAATGGCCTGTTATCTTTATAGAAAACTACACGATTGATATTTACTTGACTTGTCCAAGTATATTCAATCCAACCACCAGTAGTTAACCAGCCCCAATTAAAAGCACCCAAGCCAATGGTGGGAGGAATTATCCCATTATTGTACAATTCTGGTCCATAACCAGTGGCACTTGCACCACCCCCAGAATGTGTTGAAACGGCGCTTAATGCCAAATTAGTTTGGGCATTCAATTGTGCCGTGGCAATTACCATAAAGGTAAGGCACAACCAAACTTTTAACTTTTGTATTTGTATTTTCATATTTGGGTATTCAATTTTATACACTGCAATTTATTAATTGTCTACCGAAAAATACACAAAGAAAAGTACCATTCACTAAGTGCAAGATAATAGCCTAATAGTGAGGAATAAACGTTTCAACCGAAAAGGAAATTTACCAAATATTTACCAAACTATACCGTAGCAATCACCTTTAACTCAATCGCAATGGGTGTGGGCAAGCAATTTATTTCTATGGTAGTTCGGCATGGTGGGTCAACCGCAAAATACTCTGCCCATAGTTTATTGTAGGTTTTAAAATCGTCTTTCATATTGGTAAGAAAAACGGTTACATCTACAATCTTATCCCAACTACTGCCGGCATCTTCTAAAATGTTCTTAATGTTGTTAAACACCGAGCGGCATTGTGCTTCTATATCATAACTCACAATATTACCTGCCTCATCGAGTTCTACCCCAGGTATTTTTTTTGTATTTCTTTCTCTAGGGCCCACGCCAGATAAGAATAACAAGTTACCTACTTTACGGGCATGCGGATAATGGCCTACGGGCTCTGGTGCTTTGTGAGAGTCTATTGAGGAGTTTTCCATGATTGATTAAATATACTATATTGAAAAATCTTTTTGAGTGGTTTTAGCACAAGAGTAAGAAATCCTGGTTTAATTTCAACCAATTTCCATGCTTTTCTGTCTTCAATGTTAGCCTTAATTCTATTGCTTAAGTTTCTATTACTTGCCCCACCTACTCTCATTTTCACTAAAAACTCTGGAATATAGCTTAGTGTTATTTGGTGTTTCAAAATAAAGCGTAACATCAATTCATAATCTGCAGCAAACTTAAGTTGGGTATTAAATGCCCCAAACTTTTGATAAACTTCACGCCGCACGTAAAATGTAGGATGAGGAGGCATCCAGCCTTTATAGAAAAAATTAGGTTTATAGGCTCCTGCTTTCCAAACCCTTACAATTTCGTTTTTACCCGTATTCCCAATATAGCGTAAATCGCCATATACTGCGTCTACCTTATCTTTTAAAAATTTCTCAACAATACTTGAGATAACCCTAGGGTGATCAAAAAAATCATCGGAATGTAAAAGTCCAATAATATCTCCGCTTGCCTTTAAAATACCTTTATTCAAAGCATCATAAACTCCCTCATCCTTTTCGGAAATAAAAACATGAATTTTATCCTTATAACTTTCTATTATTTCAACTGAACCATCTTTAGAATCGCCATCAATAATTAAGTACTCTATATTCTCATAATCTTGAGACAATACAGAATCAATAACATCTCTTATATATTTTTTATTATCTAATAACACAGTAATGATGGAAACCTTTGGCAATTTTGACAATTGGGATAAATTTGATTCGCCCTGCCTTGTTAACTTTAAGTATTGGTTCAACATGGAATCTACCATTTGGTTTGGTTTAAACATAGCTTCATACCTATGTTTTGCTCCAACTGAATATTTTTGATACAAATTCACATCATTGGCAAGCAATTGAATGGCATTGGCTAATTCTGTTGCGCTACCTAGTTTAACATTAACTCCCGAAACACCATGAGCATTTACCCAACTGACCCCAGAACGAGGAATTTCTGTAGCGATTACAGGTTTTCCAAAAGACATGGCCTCAATTTGAGAAACCCCAAAGGCCTCGGAAGCAAAGGTGGAAGGAAAACAAAAAATATTACACGCCTTGAACCAAGAGGCCAATTCAACCTGAGGGATTTTACCTATTAAATGTACTTTAGCCTCTAGCTTATAACTCGCAATTTGTTTCTTCAAATTGGAATATTCTGGCCCTTCACCGCCAATTACAATAACAAAGTCATTAGAAATTAAACTAGCGGCCTCAATCAGATAATTATAACCTTTATAATAAACCAACCTTCCTAAACTAAACAAAATCTTCTTCCCCTTAAATCGATTTAAAATAGATGCCTCTACAGCAGTGGTATTCTCAAACACTTTAACTTCAGAGCCAAGTGGAATAGCAACTGTTTTATAAACAAAATCTTTAAGTTGTGGAGATTCTTGAATGTATTTAGGAGAAGTGCCGATTATTAAATCAGCACGTTTTAAAACCATATTTTGCAGAGGTAAATAAAACTTGAGCAAATAGGATTGCTTAATGATATCGCTATGCCAATGAATAACAACCTTTGCCTTTGGTTTAACTAAACTGAGTGCAAGAGCTGTTAAGGGGTCAGGAAAATGAACATGAATGATATCAAAATCATTGGCTATTTTCCTAAAAATATTGATTAATGCTGGAGAAATAGAAGTTGAAAACACCCTTCCATAACTAGCCGCCCTTATCACCTTATATTTATTCTCGAAAACCTCATCAACAGTTACATTGGTAGTATTTGCACATAATACGACACATTCATAACCAGCCGCATGCAATCCTTCGGTTAATTCATAGGTTACAGATTCTATGCCCCCCCAAAATGGCGGGTAAAACTTTGTTAATTGAAGGATTTTCAAATAAAAATCATTTTAGCAAATATAACAGAGCAATATTTAAATTTAATCATTGGAAAAAGTTGTCATTCCAAAATTACATAAGACTTTTAATAGCTTCAATATGCGCCTCAGCTGTTTTCTTCCAAGAGAAATTTGATAACCAATCACTGTAGTCTATTGACTTCCCAAAAATTCCTGAATCAAATAACTGGATCAAATCTTTTGCCATAACCTTGGCGTCGAAAGGATTGGTATAAAACACCTTTGCACCCCCAACTTCAGGTATAGCTGCTTCCTTAGTGGTGAGTATGGGAAGACCATACTTCATCGCCTCTAAAATTGGCAAGCCAAATCCCTCATAAAAGGAAGGAAAGAAAAACAAAGAAGCGTTTGCATAATATTGTTTTAATTCCAAATCGCTAACATGCCCTACAATTGCTACCCTATCACCTAATTCCATTATTAACTCATTTAGCCCGCTTCCATAACCACTTTTAAAACCATCTATCTTCCCAATAATTAGAAACCTACAATTACTTATATTGGCAAGTTTAATTGCTTCTAGTGCGCCTATTAAATTCTTATGAGGTTTTATATTACCTGCATAAAGTATATAAGGCATGCTAGGCGTAAAACCGTTGTTAGAAACATTGGAAAAATCTTCCTTAACAGCAAGGTGTGACCAACTAATTTTATCTTGACCCACTCTAAAATGTTTAACAATTTGTTTCTTAGAAAATGCCGAAACAGTTATAATTTTATCACTCTTTCTTATAGCCAAACCAATTAATATTTTAGCTAACTTAGGTATAATCCCAGCAAAATATTTAGGGTTATCCAATTGATTCACATCATGAATAGTAAGCAATACTTTTTTTGCATTGATGCTAGCAATTGGCATATTCCAATTTGCTGCCCAGTAAATGTCTGTTCTTGGAATATAGGTTTGTAATAGAATAAGTTCCTTTATTGAAAAAATTGGAATATCACAAATTATTAAACTTGACCCCAAAAGTGAAGGATGATTTATGTCTTTGCTTAAAACCAAACAGGATACTTCAAAACCTTTGTTATTAATTAAAAAAGGTAGAATATTTTGAAGATAAGTTCCAATGCCAGACATGCAAAGCATTCTTGCATCAATTACCAATTTTATATTAATCGCACTCATTCGTACAACCAACTTATAACTAAATTTTGATAAGGCAAAAAGGTGGATTCATTTCCCATTGCATAAACAACTTTATACAAAGACCAAAGTCCGTAAAGCCCAAGCAATAAATACAGTAAATTTTTTTGCCACCGATTAGGTAAAGCTGCTATCAAAAATGGATAAATTACTAAATCAAGGGTTTTAAAATAGGTAGACAATCTAATGGCAAACTCTGATACACTGCTAAATACCATATAAATTACAGTACCCCAAAAATAAAGTTGTATCCAAAGTTGAATATTACGATTCGTCAATTGAGTTCTGTTTTGAATTATTATTAAGCCTGCTAAAGTTAATAATCTTAGGACAAAGGAAATGTTGAATCCTAACTTTTGATTATATTGGTCTGTATAAAGATAAAAAACCATTTTTGCTTGAATTTGAAATATTGGAATAAATTCTAGCGTTTTAAAAAGCACCCCTTTGATATCAATAAATAAAAAAGGCATAAGCAATAATAGTATCCAAAACATAGCTTTGGGGGCAACCTTTACATAGCGAAACAAAAACCAAATAGGAACCAAAATTAGAATAGAACCATGTAATAAAAATCCAATTAATACTTTTAAAAAGTAAGCTGCCGCATTTCCATCTCTAAGGTTATTAAATGCAAACAATGCTATGGCAAGTGCAATTCCATGTCTAATTTGCCCCATTTCATTAATCAAAAATCCTATGGTATAATAATTAATTAATGCTACAAACAATAGGGCTGAGTGTTGTTGAATATAGTTAAACTTTAAACTAATGGACACCAAAGCCAGTAGAAATATAAAAGCATAAAAACTAAATCCCCAATTTCTTAAGGAAGAAATAAGCAAAGCAAAACCAGGATCAATTGCCTTGGCCATGTAATTCTGCATAGTTGTATTTTCATACAAACTCTGATATTCTAAATAATCATAACCGCTATAAAACCTAAAACCTGCTACAAAAATTAACACAATAGCACTTACAAAGAATAAAACACCATAAACGTTCTTGTTATAACCAACCTCATTTATTTCGGCTAGACCTATCAATAAAAATACAAAAAAAAGGATAAGGTAAATCATAATTGGTTTATGAATTTAATCCATTTATCTAAAATTGGTTCAAGCTTAAATCTTGCCACATCATTTAATGCATGAATGGAAAACTCTTGCCTTAAACTTTCAGAGTCCATTAATTTTGCAAGTGATTGAGAAAATAAAACCTGGTTTTCGGGTTGAACCAAAAAACCAGCTTTTTCATTAACAACAATATCCTCTGGACCAGTAGGGCAATTAAAACTAACGATGGGCAAACCAAAAGCTTTAGCTTCAATTAACACCAAAGGCAATCCTTCAAAGCGCGATGACAAAGCAAACAAAGATGCACTAGAAAAATATTCTTGAACTTTGTTAGTTGCCGGATAAAACCTCATACTCCCTTCTAATCCCATTTGTTTTGCCTGTTGTTTTAATGCCATCTCATCTTCTCCATCTCCAACAATAGCAAGTGTCCAACTTGGGTATTTTTCAAAAATTAATTTCCAAGAATTTAGCAATAAATCAAAGCCCTTTTGGTAAGTTAGTCTCCCAACTGCTAAAATCAAGTGGTTACTCATTTTGGCAGTTCGCGGAATTTCGATAGTAATTGGGTTTGGGATGACAGCTATTTTTTGAGGCTTAAATTTATCAATAAAACTTTGCTTATCTCTTTGGGTAAGCACCACTACGCCATTTGCAAATTTAGATGCCAAATACCTTGCCAATCTAGGTGTAATAACATTCCAATTAACAGTGGTATTAAAGTGTTCCCATGAAATTAATTTATACTTTTTTCTAAAATGAAGCGGCACAGAAAATAAACTCATGGCTGTGCAAACATCTATTACAACATCTGGTTTAAAGTGATTTAATTTTGCTTGATATTTGAATAAAGTGGTTAAGTAATAGGTATAAATAGGAACATCTTTCTCAAATAAACAAGCTAACTCAACATTTGCATCCAACTTATAAAAACTTTTTGCACCTCCCATCCATGTTAGTACCAAAACCTTGTAACCTCTGGCAACCATGGCATTGGCCAATTCTATGGTAACTCTTTCAGACCCACCTTTATTAGCAACCCTATTTATAAAAAAAAGAACTTTCATTTTTTTTGGGCTACAAATTCAACGTTGGTTGAAATAAGATTTAGGGGAGTATACCTAACGAAAAACAAATCTAAGCGTTCGGCAACATGATTAAATTTAAAATCGAATCTATTCTTAGGAAGTATGGAACGGTTCCATACATCCAATAGTTCAAAATTCGACTTTTCAATTAACCTCTTAACTACAGTTTTATCGTATAATCTATCATGGTAATCGTCGCCACCGTTTCTGGCAAGCCAATGTAACCAACCTGTTTTTCTAGGCAAGTGAAAACAAAAAAACAAGCCACCCTTTTTCAAAACTCTATTAATTTCCTTCATAGATTCCAGGTCATTTGGCACGTGTTCTAGAACGCCAAAACTTACTACTACGTCAAAAGAGGAATCTTCATAAGGCAATACCCAAGGATGTTTTAAAGGGTCAACTTTTATGTTTGCTTTATCTATAATTGGATGGTCTTGCCCAAAAGTGCTATCATGCCTTTCTTCCTCAATATCGCAACTGATGGTATTCTTTATTTCAAATTTTTTCAGAAAATAAGTTACTTGTCCTTTTCCTGTTCCCCAATCTAAAACTTTTAAACTTTGTGCGTCCTTATTTAATAACGCGCAGCTTCCCTTTGAAACAAAATCAGCTAAATATTGATAAACATTTGAAATTGGAGGGTTATTCAAAAAGGCATGACTTGGGTGAACTGCAATCATATCACTTAATACCAGATCAACATTATTCCACTTTCTAAAACACTTGTTTCTAATCGCTCTTATATTCATTTATAATTTAAGATAATTATTATAAAGGTAATACTTATTTTACATTTACACAGATTGCCAGGTATTCATAAACTTTTTTGCAACTTGTCCGCATTCATGATAATTCTCAACATACTGCCTACCTCTTTTTGCCCAATCTTGCAGCAAAGAAGAATCATTTAACAACTTTAATAATTCGGATGCTATATGTTCTTTATTAGGTAGGATATTTATGAGAGGATGCTCAAATAATCCCATCGCATTCATAAAATCAGGCTCACATCCCCCTAAAACAACTTTTCCTTGTGCCATGCTTACTAAAGCATTAATTGCTGGACTATATGAGTTTGTTTGATCGATAACAACTTGTGACTCTTTAAGTAAATTAATATATTTAGCATAAGGTAAATTTAAAGATTCATGATATATTAGTCTATCATCATTAATGAGAGATATTGCTTCTCTAATTATATTTGTACCCTTAAATCCCTCTCTCTTAATTTGAACACCATGAAAAACATGTAAATGTTTCTTAGACATTTCTGGCCAATGTGGTTCTAAACCATGCAAATTGATTGGAAAAGGATGAACCGCTTTCTTCTTTTCACTAAATCGATAGGCAATATCATATTCTACAGCTAAAGGAATAATTTGATCGACTAAATCCAGCAATAAAATATTGTTTTTTCTTAGCGCCCCTTTTTCCCAATTGT
The DNA here is from genome assembly GCA_018883485.1 of Bacteroidota bacterium. Classification (GTDB taxonomy): domain Bacteria; phylum Bacteroidota; class Bacteroidia; order UKL13-3; family UKL13-3; genus B1. The sequence continues at coordinate 1,153 of VEQB01000019.1, read as the reverse complement.
CGTGATTAACCTTAAAATCTAAACTTAACTTAGCCAAATGTGGAGAATAACGATACAAATTTTCTCTAAATGCTTTCCAATAAAAATAATCATCCCCAGCTCCAAGAAGTACTAATTTACCAGCCTTACTTCTTAATTTCTTAAAAAGAGGATGTACTGGTAAAAACTTAGAAAAAATATCTGGATTTATGATTTGAATTACATCAAAGTTTTCATTCAAATTTAAAATAAACTTAAGCTCTTGAAAAATCTTGGTAGCGGTATAAACCAAATGACCTTTTTCTAATCCCCGAAGATTTATATCTCTTTTAAAATCTTTGAACCTATCCCCATTGCTTGCCAAAACAAGATGGGTATCATTAAACTCATTTGCAACACCTGTTGCCAAGTTGGCATGAACGCCGCTATATTCTCCAATTAACAAAACCTTCATACCAATTTTCTAAAAACTAATCCTTTAAATAAAAATAACATAGTTATTAAATAGAAAAACATATTTACCATATAGGCATAAATAGAGCCAATTCCTCCAAATAAAGGTACAAGTAAATAGGCTAATAAAACCATTGTAATTGAAAATACAATCTCAGTGATAATGTACATTTTTACTTTAGATTTTGCAATCATCACAAAGGCAATTAACCAACTTGCTACTCGAAAAAAATCGCCAATTGCTTGGGGTAAAAAATATGTTGAAATAGGATTAAATTCTGGAGTTAAAACAATTCTAATAATTATACTTTTTGTAGCGTAGGCTAATAAGCCTATAGCCGCAGTTACTGGCAAGATAATTTTTAACCCATTCCGTATTTCTATACCTAATAAATTATCTTCACCCAACTCTGACAACTTTGGCAAATAATAAACAGAAAAAGTTGTAGTTATAACACTTAGATACAAACTTGAAATTCTATTCATACCTTCATAAAACCCAACTTCATCTGAACCAGAATTAATAAGAATTATTTTTCTGACTACTAATTGCACTACTGGCACTGAAATGGCACTAATCAAGGTCATTAAACTAAATTTAGCCAAGCTTTGAAAAGCTATATAATCAAACTTAATTTTCCAAATAGCTTTCCATTCCAATTGAGGGATATGTTTACCTATAAATAAAAGAAAAACACAAACAATAGCTTGATAACTAACC
>VEQB01000316.1 GCA_018883485.1 Bacteroidota bacterium | reverse complement strand
GTTTATTCCATCCTTTGAAAGTGCCCAAATAATTACAAGTGTTTTCTTTGTGGCTTTCGTTTTTGGGACCTTATTTTTTGTGTTTCAATTGCTGAACCAGAAAACAAAATTTGACCCAACTAGCGCCTTGTGGGGAATGGCATTAGGAATCCCCAATTATTTTAGCATGTATTTTCTGCTAAAAACATTATCTGTTTTTGATGGCAGTTTTATCTTTCCCATTAATAATATTGGTATTGTGGCTGCTACTGCTGTGGCTGCGCGACTCCTATTTGCCGAGCATTTGAATAAGCGCATGCTCCTTGGTTTGGGCTTGGCTTTACTTGCCATTGTACTAATAAGTTTAGCATGAGTTTGTTTTAGTGCCTTCATAAAAATTAGACACAATTATGATGCAACTAAAAGAAACCCATATAGAGACTTATCAATTAGATATTAAATTGCAAACGTGAAAAAAATATTAATTAGCATATTTTTAATTGGCTTAGGTTGCTTTACAATCCTAAATGGGCAAAGTAATTTGCCTAGTGTAGCTATTCTGAAAGCGCAAAGCTATTTGTTAGAAAAGTATACTTGGCTAAATCATTCAAATTATGGGCTAGAAACCGAATCTATAAAACAAAGTGCCATCGGTTTTCATATACAGTTTAAGCAAACGTATAAGGGGGTTCCTATTTATGCAACAAGTGCAAAAGTCAATCTCAATTTTAGCCAACAACCTTTATCTATTTTTGCAACTCTTTTTCAGGTTCTTGCTGAACCAACACAAGTTCACATAAAAGTTGAACCTGAATTTACAAAGGTTTGGTGGCAAAATGCAGAAAGTTTAATTCCTGCATATAGCAGTTTGGTTCAAAACGAAAGAGGAGAAAAAGAAGAGCTAATTACAGATAATGCTGGCAATATTTTAAGTAGAAAAAGATTGGCCTTATTTGTAAAAAAAGATACCCTCATTCAAAGCCGTGTATTTTTACCAGACCCTCTTACCAGCGCCCAAAAAGAATATGGTGCAGGTGGCTTATATAAAAATAACAATGGTGCAGATGTGCCCGAGTTAAATGCAGAACGAAAGCCTAAAGGGATGCACTTGAAGTTTGAAAATGATACTTTTTACGCAGAGAATAACTATGCTATTATCAAAGATTTGCAAGCACCCTCTCAAATTGTGTTTAAATCTAAGCAAGCCAATTTTGATTTTACAAGAAGTCAGTCTCAATTTAGAGAAATGAATGCCTTGTACCATATTGAAGTATATAGAGACTATCTAAAAAAAATTGGCTTGCCCTTTACAGGCATGTATCAAATGCCGGTAGATCCTTCGGCACATTTCGGAAATGATCAATCTAGTTTTGAAATTGCAGATTTAACGCTTTTACTAGGCACAGGCGGTGTACCAGATGCAGAAGATGCCGATGTGATAATTCATGAATATACTCACGGGCTAAATTGGTTTATAGCTCCCAATACCATTTCTGGCAATCAGCGCTTGGCAGTAGAGGAGGCAAATTGCGATGTAATGGCTTGTTTTCATTCTAAGGCAATAAGCGATTACAACTGGCGTTGGATTTTTAATTGGGACGGGCATAACGAATTTTGGGATGGTAGAGATGGAAATACAGACAATAAATATCCAGATGATTTAAGTGCCGACTTCTATTATTCTTCTTTAATTTGGAGTGGTATGTTAAATGATATAGGTGAGGATATTGGAAGAGATGTTTTAACACGCTTGTTATTTCAATCTGTTTACAGTTATGCCAATAACCTTAATATGCAACAAGCTGCAGACCTCCTATTACAAGCAGATAGCCTTTTGTATAATAAAAATCACTATACCCAATTACAGTTGCGCATGCAAGAGCGTGGGTTTAATGTAAGTATTGGTTTGCAAGAATTAGGAGGATTAGACCCATTGGTTAAAGTTTTAAATTCAGCCGAATTTACACAAGGCATAGGTTCCGTTACTATCCTAACACGAACTAAAAAAGGCTTCTCAGTACAATTAATAGATCTTTATGGTAAGCTAGTTTATGAAGCGGCAAGTGAAGATAATAGCCATAACATAAAAGCCTCAGATATACCTGCAGGAACTTATATCCTAAAAGTTAAAATGGGAGATGAGCAGGCTTATGGAAAACTTTTGCGCTATTAAGCTTCCTTAACTAAAGCATTTTCATGCTTCTTATTGGCTAATTGGCCACAGGCTGCATCAATGTCTTTTCCTCTACTTCTGCGCACTTTGGCAATAATTCCATTCTTTTCTAAATAATTACAAAACTTATCTATTTTATCCGAATCGGCTTTTTCAAATTTGCCATCGCCCGTTGGGTTGTATTCAATTACATTTACTTTGCATGGAATTAATTTGCAAAATTGTAGGAGCTCTTTTGCATCTTCCATACCCTCGTTAAAATCTTTAAAAGCAATGTATTCATAGGTAACGCGGCGCCTTGTTTTACGATAATAATATTGTAGTGCTTCTCCTACTGCTTTTAAATTATTGCTTTCATTAATGGGCATAATAAGATTTCGTTTTGCATCATTTGCTGCATGTAAACTTAAGGCCAGATTAACCTTTACTTCATCATCGGCAAGTTTTCTAATCATTTTAGCAATACCTGCCGTAGAAACGGTTATGCGTTCGCCACTCATGCCTAATCCTTCAGGAGAAGTAATTTTTTCAATTCCTTTTATCAGGTTGCTATAATTTAACAAAGGCTCTCCCATACCCATAAAAACGATATTGGTGAGCGGGTTTTGGTAATGTTGCTGCGCCCAGTTTTTGATATGAACCACTTGGTCGTAAATTTCATCTGGGTTAAGGTTACGTTCCCTATCCATTGTTCCTGTTGCACAAAATTTGCAAGTAAGGCTGCAGCCAACCTGTGAAGATACACAGGCTGTCATGCGCTCATCCGCAGGAATTAAAACCCCTTCAACCACCTTTTGGTCATATAATTTAAATCCACTCTTAATAGTGCCATCATTGCTAATTTGTTTGTCTTCTACCTGTATGGGATGAATCACAAAGGTTTGTTTGAGCCAATTGCGCAAGTCGTTAGAAAGGTTACTCATGGCATCAAAATCAGTACATGATTTTTTCCAAAGCCATTCATATACTTGCTGACCGCGGAAGGCTTTTTCGCCATGGGCCACAAATACTTCTTTTAATTCTGCCAAGCTCAAAGAGCGGATATCTGTTTTAATCACTTCACCCATTTGCCTGCGAAGATAGGCCTTTGCCAAGATTTTTTGCTAGAACCTTAAAAGGCAGCAGTTTATTTTGTATCC
>VEQB01000315.1 GCA_018883485.1 Bacteroidota bacterium | reverse complement strand
GTATGGCGCTAAAGGCGTAATTATTGGAGAAACCTCTATTGGGGTTTTGGTTGCGTTTATTATGTACCTAAACTTATTCTTTAGACCAATAAGACAATTAGCAGACCGCTTTAATAACCTGCAAATGGGAATGGTAGCCTCTGAGCGTATTTTTCAATTGTTAGACGATGAATCGCCTAAGGAGAAGGAAGGAACTTTAACACTTGATAATTGCAAGGGAAATATCGCTTTCAAGGACGTTCATTTTGCCTATGTACCAAATCAACCAGTGCTTAATGGAATTTCTTTTTCAGTAAACCAAGGACAAACCTTGGCAATTGTAGGGGCTACAGGTGCAGGCAAAAGTAGCATCATTAATTTGCTTAGTCGTTTCTACGAAATAGACCAAGGCAGTATTTGTTTAGATGGTACCGATATTAGAGAATTTACTTTAGAAAGTTTGCGAAAGAAAATTGCGGTTGTATTGCAAGATGTGTTTTTATTTAGTGGGTCGGTAATGGACAATATTAAATTATATGATACCAGCATTAGCGATGAAACAGTAATTGAAACTGCGAAAAACTTGGGAGCACATCACTTCATTATGCAATTGCCCAATGGCTACCAACAAACAGTTATGGAAAGAGGCGCAACTCTAAGTGTAGGCCAACGACAATTAATCTCCTTTGTGCGTGCCATGGTGCACCAACCAGCAGTATTGGTATTAGATGAAGCAACTTCTTCTATAGACCATGAGACTGAAGAAATTATTCAAGAAGCCATAGAGAAAATGCGCAAAGGCAGAAGCAGCATCATGATAGCCCATCGCCTTAGCACCATTGCCCATGCCGATGAAATTTTGGTATTAGAGAAAGGACATATTGTAGAACGCGGTAACCATGAAAGCCTGCTTCTAAATAGTGTGTATTATAAAGAATTGTACGAACACCAATTTGCAAAATAATGAGACTATTACTCCTAACTTCAATTGCCTTGCTAGGTTCATTAATGGCAATAGGACAACCCTCAAAAAAAACTAAAGTAAAAGGGTATACCATACTTCAAGATAGCGGCATCGTAAAAAGTAATGATTGCATTTTCTGCAACCCAGAAGCGATGCCAGATAGAATAGTGTTAGACTCTACAAATAGAATGGTGGCAAGGAAAATAAATAACTCTTTAGGTTACACGTATTATGAGTGGCGCAATAAAAAATATACTAAGACCTACGAAGAGATTCAACTGCCTAAGTATAAATTTAAACATGCTACGTATCATACCGATAGTGGCACTATTCATCCACCAGAAAAAAACACCAATAACCCAAGTCATATTGCCTATTCTAAGGCTCCTCCTAATTATAAAAAACCCTATAATGGCGTTTGGAAAGCAGAAAAGATACAGATTCAATTAAGCCAAAGCGCCAGCGATTCGGTGCTTAAATTGTATCATGTTCCTAAAGCTATGATTATAAAAAAAACAAGCACCTGGCATGAAATAAACTTTAATGAAAACGGCAACCTAAAATCGAATGGCTTAGTCATCATACATTTAAAAGAAAGCGAGGCAAGCAAAAACGACATAATACCCTTACAAGACAATTATCGCAAACCTCCCAATCGCTTTAAAATTGGCAGTTGGCAATACTTCAACGACAAAGGAAACCCAAGTCATAAAGAGCAAATTCTAAAAATTAGAAAAGAGTAAATGATTTAATTGGCCTCGTACTTCACTTTATTTAAATAGAAAACGCGTCGCTTCTTTTTAACTGATTTATCTTCCTTGTTCTTGATACGCTGATAGCCATAAGCCAAAAAGTAATTCTCAAACCAAGGCTTTAATTCAGAATCCGTATATTTTATTTTATCTCCTGCATTAGAAGTGAAAATCACCTCTTCTTCCACCTCGCGTAAAACTTTACCATCTTTAGCAATAGATTTAGCCACCAATTTTTTATCGTCGGCAAAAACCATACTTACCTGTTCATTTTCTTGATTGGTTACTTTGATAAACTTTATAACCCGAAATGGCTTTTCACTTACATTCATTTTAAAATTTTTATTCCAAAGCAACTCGCCTAAAAAATCTACCTTAACAACCATGGCATGGGTATATTTATACCCATCAAAAACTTGTCTGGTTTGTCTCTGTTGTGTAGATTGTCCATTAATTGTGCTTGTAGTATAATAGGTTTCTGTTCTATAGGTGGGGTAATAACATTCACCAATAATCACATACCCATCAGATTGTTTAATTAAATCGTGAATTACCATATTATAGATTACATCTACGGTTTTACCCTTTTCTTTCTTTTTAGAAATCTTCTTTTCTAGTTTAGCTTGTTGTTTCTTTGGCAGGTAGTCTAAGAAGTTTTTTAAACTGGAAAATGGGTAGAATTTAATGTATTCCATTTTTTGTCTTTCCGATTTCGACAAATAAAAACCTGTCGAACCAATACCCGCTTTATCAGCATAAGTTCCCATAAAAATATAATTATCGACCTCAATGGAAGAGGCAGTTGCAGACATAATATGGGCATTGGTTTTATCAGAAATATTTACCATATTTTTCTTTTGACCTTTTGAATCTGTTCTCATCATAAACACGTCGGTGGTTTTCTTATCGGGATGAACCTTCAAAAACATAAAAACTTCATCGCTAGGTTCATGAACTTGAAACCCTTGAATAGTAACTTTCTTTGGCTTTACATTTGGGATTTCTATTGGACTCAACTTCATTTTACCTGTTCGCCAATTAATTGTAATTAACGTTTGGCTTTTCTTAATATAACCATGAATATAAACGTAATCATCCATGGCTACCATCTCTTTTAAAACCAGTTTCTTTGGAAAAACTCCTTCCACTTTTTTCGTTACTACCTCTTCAACATCCAAACTAATAAGTGTATAATTATTATTTTTATCTGTTAAAAGCGCATGGCCACTTTTCTTAGTGCCACAAGTAAAATCAGCAGACTGCTTTTTGCTTACAGCAACCTTTTTTGTAGATTTCAATTCTAAATCTTGGTCATAAAAATCAAAATAGTATTCAGCTAAATCTCCAGATTTTAATTCCTTTTCATAGGAAACTACAATTCCAGATTCTTCAAATTGAAACGTTTGGTAATTTTCAAATCCGTCCTTCTCTTCTATTTCAATTCGTTTTTCATATTTAATTTGAGCGCTTGCCCAAAGACTTGTTAATAGGTAAAAAAAAATTAAGGTTCTGGTATTTTTCATAGGGATAAATTAAAAACCAAACGTATTTTATTTATATCAAAAGAACAAATTCTAAAAATTAGAAAAGAGGCAAGTATATATTAACT
>VEQB01000314.1 GCA_018883485.1 Bacteroidota bacterium | reverse complement strand
GTCATAGATGGTACCAATAAGTAACAAAAAGCTTTTGTATTGCTTCTGCCAACTCTTCCTCGCATCTGGTGCAAATCGCTTAAACCAAACATATGTGCATTATTGATAATAATGGTATTCGCATTAGATATATCTAACCCTGCTTCAATAATAGTAGTAGCAACTAAAACATCATATTCGCCTTCAATAAATTTAATCATGGCATCTTCTAGCTTATCACCTTCTAATTGGCCATGTGCAACACCTACTTTTATACCAGGGCAAATTTGCTCTAAATGTCTTGCCACTTCGTAAATGTCTTTTACTCTATGATGTACAAAAAAAACCTGTCCCCCGCGTTCCACCTCAAAAGAAATGGCCTCACTTATAATGCTATCATTATAATTATGCATTTCTGTGGTTACAGGTTGCCTATTGGCTGGTGGAGTATTGATTATGGATAAATCTCTTGCTCCCATTAAAGAGAAATGCAATGTTCTTGGTATTGGAGTTGCGGTTTGGGTTAAGGTATCTACATTGCTTTTTAAAGCTTTTAATTTTTCTTTTGCTGCTACCCCAAACTTTTGCTCTTCATCAATAATTAACAATCCTAAATCTTTAAATTTTATTTCTTTACTTAAAATTTTATGAGTTCCTATTACTAAATCTAGTTTGCCTTCTTGTAGTTTTTTAATTACCTCTTTTTGTTCAGAAGCAGATTTGAAGCGATTTATATAATCTATGTTACATGGAAAATCTTTCAGTCGTTCTTTAAAGGTTCTGTAATGTTGGTTGGCTAAAATGGTGGTAGGTACAAGTATAGCAACTTGTTTACTATCACAAATAGATTTGAAAGCAGCTCTTATGGCAATCTCGGTTTTTCCAAAGCCAACATCTCCGCAAATAAGTCTGTCCATTGGATGGGCAAGTTCCATATCTTTTTTTACATCTATGGTTGCCTTTAACTGGTCAGGTGTGTCTTCATACATAAACGAAGCTTCTAGCTCTACTTGCATGTAATTATCTGGGGAGAATGCAAAACCCTTTTGAGATTTTCTCTTGGCGTATAATTTTATTAAGTCCCTTGCAATGTCTTTTACTTTCTTTTTAGTATTGGTTTTTAACTTTTCCCAAGCATCGCTTCCCAATTTATTCATTCTAGGTTCGGCACCATCTTTACCCACATATTTTGCAATTTTATGAAGGGAGTTGATGCTTACATATAACAAGTCATTGTCTCTATAAACTAGCCTTACGGCTTCTTGCAGCTGCCCATTGATTTCTATTTTCTCTAGCCCCGCAAATTTCCCAATGCCATGGTCTATATGGGTTACAAAATCGCCAGGTCTTAATTCTCTGAGCTCTCTTAAGGTTAAAACTTTGTTTGAAGTGTACCCGCTTTTTATTTTTCCTTTATAGAACCTATCAAATATTTGATGTTCTGTGTAAAAGGCTATTTTTGTGTCGTGGTCTATAAAACCTCCACTCAAGCCATGGTAAACAGGTTGAAATTTAATTTCTTTATCTACATCGTCAAAGATTGTAAAGAGCCTTTCTATTTGTCTGCTGCTCTCAGAAAACACCAAGTTTAAATACTCTTTAGTGCTATTTTCTTTTAAGTTTTCAATAAGTAGTTTAAAGTTTTTGTGAAACAAAGGTTGTGGGCTTATGTTAAATTGAATTACCTCTGTTGGTTTTCTGCTAAATCTTGCTCCAAAACCTATGTGTGTAAATGGTTCCAAAGCCTTTTTAAATTCATTAGAACTCATCCATGTTTCAATTAATCCCTCATAACTTATTTCTAGGTTACCTTCATATTTGCTTGGGTCAAATTGACTGGCCTTATTTAATCCTTTGCTAATTTGATCAAGGGATAGGGCATCGTCTTTCCACCAAATTAGCGTCTCTTTTTTTAGGTAATCGAAAAAGCTTTGCTTTTGCTTTATTTCCTTTTGCACATTTGGAATAATAAAAAAGCGATCTACTTTTTTTACACTTAATTGGTCAATTGGATTAAAGATACGAATAGCTTCAATGGTATCACCATTTAATTCAATGCGGTAGGGTTGGTCGTTGCTAAAAGAGAAAACATCTATAATACCACCTCTAATGCTAAAAGTGCCTGGTTCATATACAAAATCTGTTCTTTCAAAATGGTGTTCGGATAGAAATTCGATGAAAAATTCAAGGTCAAAGGTATCACCTTGTTTAACTTCATAGGTATTTTGGTTCAAATCCTTTTCACTCATTACCCATTCGCAAACTGCTTCTGCAGAGGTAATCACCCACTCATTTTTCGAAAAGTGTTGGTTAAGCCTATTCAATACTTCAGCTCTTTCTAATACTAATTGGTTTTGCAAGGTTTCTGGTTGGAAACTTCTCTTATAGGAAGATGGAAAAAAGTTGATAGTTTTTCCTTCACATAATTGTTCTATATCCCCAGAAAAGTATCTTGCCTCTTCTGCGTTTTCGCAGATGATTAGCATAGGTCTGTTTAAAACTTGGTAAACTGAGGCGGCAAGAAAGGCAGAAGCTGACCCCAGCAATCCTTTGACATGCAATTTTTTTGTATTTTTATCGCGAATATTTTCAATAACTTGTTTTGGAAGGGGTGCATCAATATATGCGCTTAATATTTCTGTTAATTTCATTTGTTATCTATGTTGAAATCATAGAAGAATTCACACAACTTATTTCTTTCTATGGGTTTTCCTGATTAGGGTTTTCCTTTTCTCTAATCCATTTAGCAGCTTCAAAACCAATCTTATCTGGCATGTGAGCATCTTTTAAAGTATAATTAAATTTTTTTAAGCTTACCAATTCAATTGTTTTTATCTATTTATAGCATAACTAGTATTCATCACCAATTTTTAAATAGTTTGTTGGCCACACCGCCATTATTTTGTTGCAATATACAAATGAGCGCTTTTAAAAATGTTAAACTTTTGCTTTAACCACTTTTATTTTATTTCCCAAAGGCACTATTCCGTAATCATAGCAGTAGAAACAGGTTTCTCCAGATTCTAAAATATCTATATGGGTATGAAACTGAAACAGAAATCCCATTTCTTGTATTTTTCTATCAATAACTAGCACTGTATACTCATTTTTACTGTTAAAGAAGCCCATTAAAATTCTACGATTTTTCTTTAAGGCATGGTCTACAGTTCTAATTTTTGAATTTGTAAATCCATTAAGTTGGTTGTTATAACTGCTACGGCAATGGTCGTCACAGAACTTTTTATCAGTTCTTCCTAATATTTTTTCCTGGCAATAAAGACAATTTCTTTCCTTCATAATGGCTGTCTATTAAAGTAAAGCTAAGTAAATTATCTTGAACCAAAAATAGTGCTACCT
>VEQB01000313.1 GCA_018883485.1 Bacteroidota bacterium | reverse complement strand
AGATTCCCGAAAATTTATTTACTTGCGCTTTTAATCGCAATGCGGTTAAAGAGTTTGTGTCCATAAATGTGCTGAAGTCTTTGTCGGAATTGCATTTTAGCACATTGGACGCAAATTTTTTGGGGAAACTTATTTTTCAACAAAAAAAGATTCATTTCACTTTTAAAAAATTTCCTTTGCCTATCAAGTCTAGGGTGAAATCATCTAAATCACTATTTTTGGGGAAACTCCAGAAAAGACTTTTTCATGGTTTCTATTTCTCCTTATCGTAAAATAAGGTAAATTGCAGCTCAATCTTACTTATGAGAACAAAAATTGTTGATCCAATTCAGGTTCAAAAAATTATTCGTAGAATGGCCTATCAGGTGTACGAGAAAAATTTTGAAACCAAAGAGTTAGTGTTTGCAGCTATCTCTGGGCAAGGCAAAGAGGTGGCTAGTCAATTGGCCAAAGAATTAATAGAAATAAGCGGCGTTAAAGTACAATACTTAGAAATAAATATTGATAAAGGAAAGCCCCAATTAGAAGATATATGTTTAGATAAATCTGAAAAACTTACAGATAAATCTGTGGTTTTGGTAGATGATGTTTTAAATACAGGTAGAACCTTAATTCATGCCATGGTTCCTTTTCTGGCAGCCAAAGTTAAGTCAATCCAAGTAGCTGTGTTGGTAGATAGAAATCACCACAGTTTTCCTGTGAATGCCAATTACAAGGGAATTTCGCTTCAAACTACGCTGCAAGAGCACGTTACTGTTGTTATGGAAAAGAAAAAAATTAGCGTATATCTGGAATAAACTCTTGACGCATTGCAAAAAAAAATCCCGAATCAAAGATTCGGGATTTTTTTTTGGAGTAAAAAAATTACTTGATTTTACCTTGAAGACCAGCTCCAGCTTTGAATTTAACAACCTTTTTTGCTGGTATGTTAATTTCTTTTCCTGTTTGAGGGTTGCGTCCTTTGCGGGCGGCACGCTTGGTAACAGAGAAAGTGCCAAATCCTACTAGGATAACTTTGTCGCCTTTCTTTAAAGCAGATTGAGTAGAGCTCATGAAAGCATCTAATCCAGCTTGAGCTTGTACTTTAGTAACTCCGGCAGCTTTTGCCATTGCATCAATTAAGTCTTGTTTGTTCATATTTAAATAAATTATGGGTTTTGCATAACAAACTTAAGCATCGATTTGGAAAAGTCAAGTGTTTGCGAGGGATTTGAGTATTTTTTTATTTCACAGGTTGTTAACATTCTGAAAAATAAGCAAGAAAATATAGACTAAATATTTTTACAGATAGCTGTAAGTGCCTTATTTTTCAATGCTTTTATCGATTTTAATGGGATATTTTCGTGCAATATAGATTGCTCAAAGAGGGGGGCACGTTCACTAAAAATTTTTTTTATTTTTTCTTCTTTTTCTTCAGTGCTTAGCCCGGCAAAGAGTGGTCTTTCTGTTTTCGAATGCCTAATGCGGTCTAAAATTAAACTAATTTCAGCCTTTAAATATAGGGTCAAACCGCTACTTAATAACCACTGCAAATTACTATTGTAGGCTACAGTGCCACCACCACAAGCAATAATATAATTATTTAAAGCGCCTGTTTGATGGAGGGTTTGTTGCTCCAGCATTCTAAAGGTTGCCTCTCCTTTTGTGGCAAATATCTCCGAAATACTTGTGCCGTGTTGTTTTACAATCGCTTCATCTAAATCCAAGAAATTCCAGCCTATTTCTTTGGCTAGTTTTTTCCCTAGGGTAGATTTACCAGCTCCAGGCATGCCAACTAAATAAAGCCTTTCAAAGTAGGTGCTGGATTTACCTGTATTACTCATCTTTAGTTCATATACTTTTGCAAAGTACTCATGCTAGGTAAGTTGTATGCGCCCCATTTCTTAATAACAACATTATCTTTCATCAGCATAATTGCTGGGTTTGATCTTACCATAGATTTTAAGGGAATGGCATCCATATTGTAATAGGCAAAAGGCAATTGATATTGTTTTTGAAAATTAAAGGCTTCTTCTGGCCCGCTTGCGGTTAATGCCCAAAGGGGCAATCCCGCTTTAATCCAATCTTCACTTAAATCTTTAATACTTGCCAATGATGCCGTTCTGCTATTTTCCAATTTAGTTTGAATAACAAATAATTGATATCCTTTAACTTTAAATAAGCTATCTGTAAACTCTATACCGTTTGCATCATAAACCTTAAAATCATGTATTGGTGGTTTAAAACCTTCCTTAATTACTTTATCTTTTCTATCTACAAAAGTGTAGGCATCTATATCTTCAGGTAATTCCTCTGCTTTAAATTCAAACACTTTTCCATCTTTACTATATTCAAATACCATTTCAACCTCATCTCTTGGAGCACCTTCTGGTATTAAGGTTAAGTCATAGATATTATTGCCAATTTTATAGGGTAAAAAATCCTTAACTGGCAAGAACATAAAAGTGTAAAATGTAAAGAAGGTAGCTACTAATGTGGCTACAAAAAGCGCGATGTTAACTACTACTAAATTGAATAGGGGTTTAATATGCTGCTGCCCAATAAATATAAAGATAATTAAGACCAAAAGAACCACGTCTTTTAGGAAGCTTTCTACAGGCTTTAATTTAACCGCATCTCCAAAGCAACCGCAATCTGTTACTTTGCCTGTTATAGCGCTGTACCCAGTTAATAAGGTAAAAAATACAATCAATAAAAGCAGTAGCCAAGCATTTATTTTAACAAAGTTACCTAGCAATAGAGCCACACCACTAGCAATTTCAAAAATGCAAATGAACATAGAAAATGCAACCGCATAATCATTCAAAAACTCGGTTCCAAAAATCTCAAAATACTCTATCAATTTATAGCTAAATCCTAAGGTATCATTTGCCTTTATTAAGCCAGAAATAATGAATAATATTCCTACAAAAATTCTGCTAAATTGTGTTAAAAATCTCATTTTTATTATGTTTTTAAAGGATCTTATAAATTTACTTTTTGTTCACCAATCTTAATTAAAGCAAAAGCGGCATAATTAATCATGTCCATTAAATTACTTTCTACTCCTTCGCTCATAATGGTTTCTCCTTTATTGTTCAAAATTTGTTTCATTCTTTGAACACGCATTAATTGCATATCCGTAAATGTGCTAATCTCCATATCTCGCCAAATTTCACCATAATCATGGTTTTTTTGTGTCATTAAATCGTAAGTTATTTTAATTTGTTCATCATACCATTGTAGTAAATTTTCTGTGTTAGGGTTGGGATTATTATAGTTAACGTTAAGCTGAATTAAGCCCATTACACAATAATTTATGATACCCATTAACTCAGAAGTAACGCCTTCTTCTATCT
>VEQB01000312.1 GCA_018883485.1 Bacteroidota bacterium | reverse complement strand
AATATATGCTCAACAAAAGGGGAAAGTAGAGATACTTGGGGCAAATAGTTTTGAGTATTTAAAAACTGGGAATACGAATATTAGCAAGTTAATTGGAAATGTTAGGCTTAAGCAGGAGGATACTTATATGAATTGTGATAGCGCCTTGATTTATGACAAGGAGAATCAAGTTGAGGCTTTTTCAAATGTGAGTATTAAATATAAAGATAGTGTTACCATTACAGGGCAGTATTTAAAATATGATGGCAATACCAAAAAAGCACTAATAGAAAGACAAGTTACTTTGCAAGATAATTCGATGCTGCTCACCACAGAGCGTTTGGATTACGATTTGGCCAACCAATATGGTTATTATGGTAATGGGGCTACCATTGTAAGTAAAGAAAATAAGCTCACTAGTAAAATAGGTTATTTTTATGCGCGCAATAATGAGTTCTTTTTTAAGAAACAGGTTGTGTTGGTTAATCCAGATTATGTAATGACAGCAGATACCTTACTGTACAATACCAAAAGTAAAATAGCATACTTCTTTGGTTCAACCAATATAAAAGGAAAAACCGAACATATTTATTGTGAAAATGGTTGGTATAATACAGATAAAGATCAATCTCAGTTTAGTGAAAATGCAATTCTCTTTTCAGACCGTAAGATGTTAAAGGCTGATAGTTTGTACTATGACCGAAAGCTGCAGTTAGGCAAGGCGTTTAGAAATATTCATGTATACGATTCTGTGCAGCAATTGCATCTTTATGGGCAATTGGGTTATTCAAATGAAATAAGTGGAATAACGCTTGTAACGAAAAAAAGTAAAGCTATAAAGTTAATGGAAAAAGGGGATAGCTTATTTCTATATGCGGATACATTAATGCTCTTACAACGAAATAGAAAACAGAAGGAAATGATAAAAGCTTTTCATTTGGTTAAGGTAATATCCAAAGACATGCAAGCAGTTTGTGATAGTTTGGTATATATGCGCGACGACTCTGCTATGTGGATGTATACGCAACCAATTATGTGGAATGGCGTGAACCAAATATTTGCAGATACCATTTGCTTTTTCATTAATAGAGGTCAATTAGATTCTTTTAACTTACTCAATAGTGCTATGATTATTAGTAAAGTTAAAGGAGCACATTTCGACCAAATAGCTGGGAAGAACATGCGTGGCACCTTAGATTCTAATCAAATTAAATTTGTGAAGGTGTTAGGTAATGCCCAAAGTATCCATTACGAAAAAGAGGATAGTGTAAATTTTATTGGAGTAAATGTGATTGATTGCAGTTTTATGACCTTTGTTTTTGAGAAGGGGCAAATTAAAAAAACAATTTTTGAAACTAGTCCTACGGCAACCATGCACCCACCAAAAGGCCTAAAGCCAGAGGATTTTAGGCTAAAAGGATTTAAATGGCATGAAAAAAGGAAGCCGCAAAGGGCTAATTTTCAGTACTAACAATTCTTTTAAGAAATTTTTTTGAAAGAATAAATATAAATAATGCTTGCAGTTTAATTTTGTTTTAATTAACTTTGGTTTTGAAGATTAGAAATTAATAAAACGAACCATTTGTTTTATTGATTTTTATTTTCAATATTGAGCGTCCAAAATTTCAGAAAAACAATTTTTTAAATATGAAATACAACTACCGATTCAGTGTCATGCGCTTACTTTTTGCTTTAAGCCTAATTGGCTTTTTTGGCATTAGTAGTACCCTTGCACAAGGGTTAAGAAACAATACCACTTATGTGGTAAATGGGCAACAAGATTTTGTTGCACCAATAGACACGTTTGCCAATCTTTCTGGACCTGCAACGGGTCCTTTCAGAGGAGCCATGTCTTATTTAAATCAATTTGGTATGGATGTAACGCAAACGTCCACGGGGCCAGTTGTCTTTTTATTAAGTACTGGTTACAATCCTAATGAACCAGGTGTAATTAACATTGGAAACCCTACTGGTGCGGGTGGATGGCCAAACATGTTTTGGAATGCAAATAGTCCAATCACAATAAGACCAGCATTAGGAACTAATTTTGTTATAACCTCGCCTGCAGTTGGGGGTAATACATCATTAGTTAGATTGAATGCTGCTTGGTATGTAACTATTGATGGAGAAGCTATACCTGGACAAAGAAATTTAACTTTTTCTTTGAGTGGTAATTTGCAAACCACTGCGCGTATTATAGACATTATGCCAACCACGGGTCAGCGCGTACAAAGTGTTAGTATTAGGAATTGTAATTTAGTGGGAGGTTCTAATTCCACCTCTAACTTTACTTTTGCAGGTGTTTATCTTGGTGGTATTGGTGCTGCTTCAAATGCAGCCATTGGACAAAGCCAAAATATTACCATTCAAAACAACCTGATCATAGCTGCACAAAATGGTGTTTATTTAAGAGGTTTAGCTATTGCACCAAACAATCAAAATAGAGGCATCATTGTAAAAGATAATGTTATTGGTGCTTATGCAAACCCTATTAACGCGGCTAATACCGCTTCAATAGGTGCAGCAAATGGAAATGGAATTTATATTAACTCAGCGGCAAATGTTGAGGTAGCTAATAACACAATAACCAATGCCAATGTTAACGCCTCAAATTTTAGAGGTATTTGGTTAAACCATGAAGGAGGTACCGCTGGTGTTGCGCTAGATTCAAATATTCAAGTTACCGGAAATACTTTAGATAATTTCAATGTTATTAGTGCGGGGGTTACAGGTATTAGGGTTTCTTTGGGTGCACACACTCAGCCTTTACGTTTGTTAATTGCTAATAATTCAATTTCAAGATTGGCTTCACAAAATGGGCAATCTGTAATTACAGGTTTTGCTTATCCAGTAGGTATCTTAATTGAAGACGCAACTACAAATGTAGGGGCCGAAGTTTATTTTAACTCTGTTTCCTTAACTGGTAAATCTATTGTTCCGAGTTCATTATCTGCTTGTTTTGCTACAGGCCCAACTACCAATGGTGGTATTATAATGATGAACAACTCCTTTGCTAATAGCATGGATAGAACAACTGGTGCAGTGGGTAATGCAAATACGTATGCTGTTTACAATATATTAGCAACAGGTTCGTATCCATTTACCTATTCTAGTTTTAATAATTATTACACCACAACTATGGGTGGTGGAACTGCTTATATAGCGCGTCTTGGTGCAATTGATATTGTTTCTTTAAAGCGTTACAGGAATTATTCAAGGAGCGATTCAACCTCATATTCATTTATTCCACCTTTTAGGAATGACTCTGATTTAACTGTGGCCAATGGAAGAAGCCATAGGTCTTTTAACACTGGTGCTGCCCTTACACTGTTTAATAATTTTTATCCTTCCATTTTTAACGC
>VEQB01000311.1 GCA_018883485.1 Bacteroidota bacterium | reverse complement strand
GTATAGCCCATTGCGCAATTGGCTTATTGAAAGTTGAAACATTCTTTCCAATAGAATCTCTACAACCATTGATTTTGTCAACAGCTAATAAGGTTGCTCTAAATGGATCAAATTCAGATGACTTAGCACCATAAGCATGTCTAGGGCTAATATCAGAGCTAGTTGGAGTTTGATCTCCAAAGTTCCAAGTAAAGGTAATATTAGATTGGCCAGCCGCATACTGTGTAGTATTGTTAAATTGGGTAGCATCACCCACGCAGGCATTCACTACATCAAAACCTGCAAAAGGTCTGTCATAAACAGTAATTGCTCTTACAATAGAATCCACACAACCAAACGCCGAACTAACTCTTAAGGTAGCATTAAATGTTCCGCTTGCTGGATACTTGTAAGTAGGCGTTGCACTTAAACCAGTTGCTCCATTACCCCAATTCCAGAAGTAACCCATATTTCCGCTAGCAATAGTGCTCGTATTGGTTATTGGAACATTGGTGTTTAAGCAATGTGCATTGGTAGAGAAAGACGCAGTAGGCTTAGCAAAGATGAAAACATTTTGAGCCGCATCTGTAAAACAGCCAGCTGTATTGGTAACCCTAACACTCACTCTATAAGAAGTATCAAACTTAGTGTATCTAAACTTAGCAACTTCACGCGTTTGAAGGGTAAAGTTATGGAACGCCCATGAGTAAGTTGAACCTGCAGGCTGCGCATTAGGTGTGAAAACAGTTGAATCTGTAGCACAAGGAACTGTTACTGCAAAATTAACCACTGGCGAAGGAAGAATGGTAATTGTAGTTGTTTGCTCAGATGAAAGTCCAAATCGATCTGTTACCGTATATCTTACCGTGTATGTACCTGGATTTGAATATATCTTTGGCTGTGGTGTCTCTTGACCAGCGAAGGTATTGTCTCCATAGTTAAAGGTAAAAGTAAAAGGGAAACTACCCGCTGGTTTGGTGGTACAAACGCCAGAGAATTGAATTGGGTTGGTAGCACACAAATTGGTAGAAGGTGTAAAGGCAAAACATGCTACCGGTGGATTAACTATTCTTAAGTGACGTGTTACAAAAGTATCGCAATTTGAACCATTTAGTCTAAACTGGAATACAAAAACAATATTACTATCTAAGAATTGAGCAGGGGCCGTATATCTAACAAATCCATTGGCGGAAGACGTTGGCGCTTGATAAGTAAAGTTAGTTACAGGCAAACCAGTACCTTCTCTATAGGCATAAATTTGAGGTAACGACCACAAGGTACCAAAATCTGCATTGGTATAGAAAGATGGTGGATTAATTTGATAAGTAATTACATCATTAATTTTTGCACCATCTGGCACATTTGCATTTCCAGCATTGAAAGAACCATTAAATGGAAGTCCTGGAGCAAGTAATGGATTAGAATTATAACGGTTAATATAAGCAGTAACAGAGTCTGGCATTATGTTGCTACAAACTGTGAAACCACCACCAAAACCGGTAAAGACAGCTGCAGAACCAGCATTGTAAGCTTCAACACCAAATCTAACTGTATCTGCTGTTTGTGGCACAAAAATACCCATAGTTTGGTTTGCGCTATTACCAGCAATCTCACCTAAAGTTTGGTTAGTACCTAAATTAAAGGCTCTGTACATAAAACGTTGGTCTGTATTGGTAATGGTTAAGCGAATAGAATCTCTATAACACTGATTAAATACTTTAGGGCTAAATGTTTGTCTTTGGGCATCATCAAAAATCTCAATATCATCTATTTGAATGTTTTGACCATTACCCGAAGAAACACCTTCGATAGCCAACCTAATACCATCAGAACGATGCTCGGCTAAACAAACTTCAATTACTCTATATCCAGGCAATGGGAAGTTAACATTAACACGTTCTACAGATCTTATGCTATTAGACCAAACATTTCCTCCGTAAGAAACAGTTACATAAATAGAATCTCTCTTATTACCTAGATCACTATTTTGAGAAACATAGAATCTTAGGGTAGGACTTGTCATGTTGCTTAGATTTAAACATGGAGATACCAAACGTGCACTAGCACCAGTTGACATAACAGATGATCTAAACATAGCAGAACGTAAGCCACTTCTTGCTGCTTGCGGTGGGTTAAGGTTTGAACCTAAAACACCAATTTCCCATGCGCCATTTCCATTGGTATTTTGAGAAGTCCAAATAGGATTATTAGTACCCTCGAAGCCATTTGCATAAGGAAAACTCATGATGCCCGTGCTTAACGTATCCCAAAGTTTTGCAGTGGGGAAAACGCCTGTATTGGGAGGTGTAGGGAAATCAACAGCCACCAAACGGTACTCTATAATTGAACCTGCAGGTTGAGCAGGAATAATATAACGACGGAAAGTATTGTTAGAAATAGTAGCAAAAACAGTTTGAGTAGCACCACCATTAATTCGGTAGTACAAGGTATCGCCTACTAATTGTTTATCGTAAATGGCAAAATTTAAACCAATTGCACCAGCCTGACAAAGGGTTGGATCTGTGATATTAAATAAGCGAGGGGCCACATTATCAAGGTAATTTCCACTAAATTCATGAGCACCAATGGAAGGAGCAAAAATATTTCTTACATTACCTAAAAGGTCTGTATTAACAGCTTGTAGTGGCAAACCAGCTTGAAATAAATTACTGTTGGTATTTGCAGGAATCAATAAATTATTATCATTGGTAAACGGCACCAATCCAGTTAAAGATAAGGTATCATCTTTTGTGAAATTCATGATTTCGAACCATTGGTTGTAAACCTCTGGAGTTGCATTGCTAACATTTGAAGCAAAGTTTGCAGCTACTGAAGTTCCTTGATTAGCGGCAAAGTAATTATTGTAATTACTATAAAGTAAAGGATTAATTGTTCCACCAATAGCAACCCCATAGTTATTAGATGGCGCAATTGCGGAACCTAATCTATTTTGGAAAATATTATTAGCAGAATAAACACCATTCGTAATAAATGAAGGAATTCCCACACAAGCACTAATCGCATTGGTAGCAGTTAAACTATTGCCTACACCTAAGTTAATTGAATTGTAGAATAACTCTACTTCAACTCTGGCAGGAATATTAATACTTGCATTAAAGTAAACACCAAAAGGATTGTTTGCAAAGGTGGTTCCAATTCTTGAAGCACCGCCAGCAGCAATGCCAGAAATCATATTGTTGTGAATCTTGATAAATCTATTTGCATTAGCAGCAGTGCTACCAAAGTCTAAATAAATACCATAAGCGCCGTTTGCTTGCGTTGTTGTAATATTTCTAATGGTATTTCTTGAAATAGTAACGTAACTACTCATAATTGGCGTATTAGGATTTCCAGGGATAACACCCAGCTCTACAC
>VEQB01000310.1 GCA_018883485.1 Bacteroidota bacterium | reverse complement strand
GGCTTTTAGCTCTTCGGCAATTTCTTCTGGCAGAATGTTTAGGAGTAGGCTGTCCGACTTCTGTTTTTCTATGCTAAGTTCTAAGTTTAATTTTTTGCGTTTTTTACTTTGAAGGTAAAAGGCTAAAGAAATAAAAATTACGCCTAATAGTGCTCCACCCAATCCAAAGTTTATACCAAGGTTTCTAGATGCTTTAACTCTTGAAAGCTCATTTTCCTTTTGTAAAATAGCAATTTCTGAAGCCTTTAAATTAGATTGGAACTTGGCTTCCATTTCTACCATACTTCTTGTTTTTTCAGAGTTTAAAATGGTTTTTGATAGTTCTGCAAATTTAGTTCTATAAAAGTAGGCTTTTTCAAATTTACCAAGTTTTGAATTTGCATTAGCTAGCAAATCATAAAAATCTAGTGTTTTAAGTTGACTTTTAATTTGAGTGGCAATGAGCAATCCCTTTTCCGAATAGTTTAGTACTTGTGCATAATCTTTAGCGTTAAAATATAATTGACCAATATTATAATACGCATTTGCTTCTTCACCTAACATTTCTCTTTCTTTATATAGCATAAGTGCTTGTTCATAATAGAGAAGTCCTTTTTTATAATCACCCAAATCTGAATAACATAAGGCAATATTGTTTAAGTTTTGTGCCCTTGCTTGTTCATCCTTATATTTTATAGCCAAGGTATTGCTTTGTAAGTAATAGTGAAGCGCTTGCCTGATTTCATTTTTTAAGTAATGCACGCTTCCGATACCCATAATTAGAGCAATTTGATTGTCATAATCTTGGTATTTTTGTACTAGCATTAGACCTTTCTTATAAGATTTTAGAGCTTTATCAAATTCATTTTGCTCTAAGTATAGATCTGCTAAGGCCGAACAGTTGATGATAGCTAAACTACCATTATTTATTTTTTCGGCAAGTTCTATAGAATGATAAACATAGAAAAATGCTGAATCTAAATTACCATTACTTTGGTAAACATAAGACTTTAACATGAATGCTTGGGCTATGCTTGTAGTGTCTTTTGTCTGCTCTGCTAATTGGATTAATTCGTTTAAAACATACAGCGAAGAATCATAGTTGGATTTAATAAGATGAACTGCGGCAATGCGCATGCATGCTTTTTTCTGTCCGGCAGCATAGGAATTTTTTATAGAAAGTTGTTAGGCCTCTTTAGAAACTTTGAAACAAGAATCTGGGTATTGATTTTGAATGGAAGCGGCTGTAATAAGTAATTGTTTAATTTTAATCGTATCGGATTGGGCATGCAGAATACCAACTGTAATTAATGCTAAAAACAGGCAAAATTGTATTTTATTAAAAATTAATTTTCTCAATTATTTAGTGGGGCAACTTTTACAATTTTAACGCAACGGAGTTTTAAATTATTTTTATTCATCCTGTTTCAATTAGTTAAACTTCAAAGTAAAGGTAAAGAAAAGAATTGACTATCCCCTAAAATGGGGGGAATGGTGATTTATTCTTTAATCCAAATTTCGCCATTACTTAGTTTAAATGCTACTAATTTATCTGTCTCCGAGTAATATATTTCCTCCTTCGATGCAGGATTTGGTTTGGTAGCTTGTTTAACTAGATATAGGTTTGAGAATTTCTTACCATTTATGGTTATCGTATCTATATAGCTGTAATTATTATTCCATTTATCGTTAAGGGGAACTTCGTATTCTAAATCAAAATTTTGAGTGTAGAGTGATACCCCAATTTTAGTACTTGCTTTGGTTATAACTACATTGTCTTCGAGTTTTTGAAAATCTAACATCACACGTTTAGCAAAGAACCCAATTCGTAATGGGATGCTATCATTCTGCATATAATAATACTGCTCCTCATTGTTGGCCAACTGCCAATTATAAATATATCTTGTGTAACAAGGTTGTTGTTGTGAAGTTTCTTTTGGAAAAAGTTTAACGCTTACATACTTTTTTGAAAAAAGTGTTCTTTTAAAAGTTTGTTTTTCCCCCGATTGATTAATATATATTAGTTGTTGGGAAGTGTCTATTTGGCTAAGAGATAAACTATCTAAAGGATTTATTGCAGCTAGCATATACCGCTGCTCTTCATAGGAATCTGAGTATCCTTCACATTCATCTTGGTTTTGCTTTTTACAGCCTAAAATAAGCAATGCCACTAATAAAAACCAAAGTTTTTTCATGGTTAAATTTACTGCAATATAAAAAATAATAGTAACTAAAGACTAGGCATAGTATATTTGTTTATGCCTGTAAATAGAGCTTTTTTAATACTAATTTTTTTTCAATTGTTTTGGGGTTGCAGAGCTCATGATGATATTCCATGTCCAAGATATAATGAAGAGATGGCAATGAAAGATTATGGCTCCAAATACTTTGAAAGCAGCAATTCCTCTTTACCCCCATTTAAGCATCCCTTCAATCCAGTTTTTGTCTCAAATAATTCCGACTCTATTTATTTTAACTGTAGTAAATTAAGATATGATATTAAATCAGGTAGGTTTAACGAGAGACTAACTATTTCAAACTGCACAACATATGAATTTTATGATATTGGTAGATATGAATTAGAAGAAATTGCATACACTGGAAACTCCCCTGTGGCATTTAAATTTGTATTACAGCGAACTTGGAATTTTAAAGATATAACTGATAGTTTACCTTTTTCTAAGGCTCCTGAGATTTATAAATTAACTTGGAATAATACTGTTGAATTGAATGTGGCGCTAGATAGGTATGCCGATACCTTAGGCCAAAAATATCATGAGAAATTTAATGCAAACGGAAAAATAGTAGATTCTGTTTTTGAATTTTATATACCTGTACCCGACACAAACTATATAGCACTGCAAGGAGTTTACTATCAAAAAAGTAAAGGATTAATAGGTTTTTTTCTCACTCAAAAAGCGCAACAATGGTGGTTAGAGTAGTACTACTTTTTAGTTTGTTGTTGTGTTCTGCTTGCTTTAAAATGGACGCTTGCAAAGAATCCGAAGTAATTATTACACACATCCCTAATATAAGTTTGTTATACCCTAGGAATGCAATTAAAACTAGGAAATTTCAATCTAATAAAGGAAATTTTCAGTCGATTATTAATAGTTGGTCAAGTTATCCAAAAGGAATTTCTCCAAACGGAATTAAATATTCGGCAGAGGGATGTAGGTCTTATGCGGCCATGCAAGTAGATGGTTCGGCTAAAACTTCTATTTATCCAATATTTTGTAATTATGGGATACAAAATACTCCTGATGATTCTTCAGGAATATTCTTTTGGCTGAATTTATACGTTGAAGACATTTTTAGTCATAAGGATGGTTATCAAATTATCACCACCAATCTAATGATTAATACAAAATATTTAATTGGTGCCGATGGAAGGATGTCTAAGG
>VEQB01000309.1 GCA_018883485.1 Bacteroidota bacterium | reverse complement strand
ATCGTTGGGGTGGACTTGTATTTGAAAGCACGGATTCTAAATACATGTGGAATGGCAAAACACAAAATACAGGAGCAGACAATCCAGAAGGAACCTACTATTTTGTGTTTAAATATAAGTTAAGAGGAAAAGAAGAGGTAACCGTAAATGGTACGATAACCCTTCTTAGAGATTAAATTTCATAGTTACTATTTTAAGAGACTGCCCCCCAAGGGCGGTCTCTTTTTTTTGTAGATGATTTAGTTTATATATTTGTAGATGAAATTTATGAGAACGTTTCTGGTTGGTTTATTATTTATTTCCTTTACTTTAGGTTGCCATACCAAGAGGTATACTTTGGAGACATTGCCTAAGACCTATATTGAGTTTGGTTCAAACAGTGATAATTCTGGAGCTAGAATTAGCTGGGTGTTTTTGAGGAATGGCCAAGTGTTTTATAAAACGAATTTGTTTAGTACGCCGCAAAAAGATTTGCCAAAGACTGAGGTAGATGAAATTTTTAAAGAGGCAGAATCTGTTAAAAAGACAGGTTACCAATTTAAGGAAGTAGGTGTAACTACGGGGTTTATAACTTTAAAAGACAAAGATCATTTAAGAGAAGTATCATGGACTTGGCCTTACGGCGGCACTAAGCCTGTTCCAGATGAATTAAGCAAGTTATATGGGTTATTATTGAAGGCCTCTAAGGATGCTGCCCAAGAATATAAGTTAGATTAGCCCAAATGGGCACAGGGTTTGTTGTTAATGCAGAAACAGGATTTCTTTCTTAATAAATTTGAAAATGAATAAATTACTTTACCTAAGTTTGTTATTTTTTGCATTCAGTGCATGCTCAAGCAAGAAATATACCCGAGAGACCATACCTCAGAATTATATAGAGTTTGGGTATATGGATGCGAAAACATCTGGAACCAGTACTTATATTTTAGCAGATAATGGCCAGATTTTTATGAAGAGCACCATTACCAGCCGTTATTCTGAATACAAGAAGTTAAAAGAGAAAGATGCTGAATTTGTTTACACTATGGTAGACCAGTTGCGTATGAGTAATAATACCATGTATCAAATTGGAGAAAAAACACATTTTATACGATTGAGGCAAGGTAAGGAAATGTACGAATGGAAATGGGATCCAACGGATGAAAACCTACCTAGTAATATAAAGAAGTTAGATGAATTGCTTACAGAGGCAATGCAAAAGCGCTTAGATTAAGCGTATCTTCTTTTAATAAGTCTATCTAAATCTTGAATCAATTCATTTGCATTATCCCAATTATATGTATATTTCATTTCGCTAAAAATGCGTAAGGCATCATTGAGGTCAATAGCTTGGTTTAAGCGGTCTATTGATTTAGCATACTCCACTACATTTTCTTTAAATAATTCGTTCACGAAAGCAATTTTTTTATTTAAAGTAATTGCTGTTTTAATGCTATCTAAAGGTGCTTCTAGGGTTTTTTCTACAATTGGGCTAATTGTTTCATTTACATTTTTATCGTTGTAGGTTGCTTCTCTATCTTTAAATACATTATTTAATGGAAGTGTTTTGGGCTCTTCAATAGAAGGCATTACTGTTTTCTGTATACGTTTATTTTCAACAGCTTTTTCTACGTTAATTTCTGGTAAAGTAGATTCTACCATCGGTGCTTGCAATTTAGCTTCAAGTTCATCCAAGGTAATTTCATCATTAACTAATTTTGCCATTTCTTTAAATTCTTCGGCCGGCATTGGTTCAACCCAATTTTGAACAATGGGTTCGGGTAAAGGCTCTGGGCTAGGAGGCGCAACAGGAGCAACAGGAGGCGCAAATGAGGGTGTAGTTGTAGTGAAATGTGAATGTTGTTCTGTTTGCTCTTGTTCTGTTTTAAGCTTAAGAATGAGTTCATATAAATCTGTACATTGCTTCTTAAGTAGTTCTTTTTCAAGCGCATTAAAGGAGGTTCCTAAAGATAATATCTTTTGTATATTGGTGCTAAGGTCATCTGCCTTTATCCTTATTTTACTTACTAATTGTAAAGAATTCATGATGATTGGTTATTTTTCACAAATTTTAGAATTTCATTTAAAGATTAATTAACATTTTATGATATTAGCACAATGTTAGCACAATATTTAACACACCTATGATTGAAGATATGTTTATAGAACCTCGTTACCATCTTCATCGGCGAAAGGGATGGATTGAAGTTGTTTGTGGCTCTATGTTTTCTGGTAAAACTGAAGAGCTTATTAGAAGAGTAAAACGTGCTGAGATTGCGGGTCAGAAAGTTGAAATATTTAAGCCCAGTGTAGATACGCGTTACCATGAGATAGAAGTAACTTCTCATAACGAAAATAGAATTCCATCAACGCCTGTAACTAGCCCACTTAACATACTCTTGATGGTTAATGAAGCAACAGTGGTAGGTATAGATGAGGCGCAATTTTTTGATGAAAGTTTAGTTTATGTTTGCGAACAACTGGCACGTAAAGGAATTAGGGTAATGGTGGCGGGTTTGGATATGGATTATTTAGGTAAGCCTTTTGGCCCTGTGCCCATGCTAATGGCCGTTGCAGAGTATGTTACTAAAGTTCATGCGATTTGCGTAAATTGTGGCGACTTGGCCACGCATTCTTTTAGGAAAGTAAGTAATTCGTCTTTGATTATGTTGGGTGAAAAGGATACGTATGAGGCACGTTGTAGGTATTGTTTTCAGGAAGGGATGAGCGAATTAGCATAAACCCAAAACAAGATTTGATATTATTTTTTGCCTAAGGGAGTTAGTTGTTTATCACTTTTTTAGTTCATTTTATAAAAGTAATCAATTAGAGTAAAATGCGTTTTTTCTTTTGATAGACCCTATAGCTTTAATGAGATTAAATCAGATGTTTCATCTCTACTCTCCCAATTTGTGCGCAAGACAAAAGCAAGAGAGTGGTTGTAAAGCATATTTTTTAGCTAATGGAGCAGATTATAGTACATTTAAAAATCCTGTTTAAATAAATCCATTCCATTTTCTTATAAACCACTCACCTGCCAACAAAAGGAATACGATGGCAAAAATCCATTTCTGTTGTAACAGTGTGCTAAGTATTTCTTCTTCATATACCACAGGTTTCATTTTCGAATTGTTGCGTAATTCGTTTTGTAAGTCATTTATGTAATTTGGTAAATAGAACTTAGCGCCTGTTTCTTGAGCCAAGTTTTGTAATAGGAGATGGTCGGCCCGCAATTGGTATAATTCTGCCTGAACCGCCTTTACACTAAATTTACCTTTTTTAATTGGGTAATTGTTTTGGTTTGTCACTTTGGCTTCGTAAGCGTAGTTTCCAGGTGGTAATTTGCCTGCATCTAACTCGTATGCTTTGCTGTTTTTACTAAAATTATAAGTGTACTTATTGCC
>VEQB01000308.1 GCA_018883485.1 Bacteroidota bacterium | reverse complement strand
TACCAGGGCTCTGTTTAACTAAAATATTTGGGTTTAAAGTGAACGAGCTATTTAAAACATAATCTGCGCCAGTTACGAAATAGTAATGTAGTGATGAGTTTATGGTAGTAGAATTATTACCCCATTCATACCTTATTTCGTTTTGGTTTAAATGTGTGGCAGAAAGACCTGCATAAAAATTATCTACTACACCTAACAAGTTAGACTTAGTATAATATAAACCAAAGTCAAAGTCTAATGCAGTGCCGCTCACAGCTTCCGTAGGCACCTTAGGATCGTTGGGATCTATAGCTTTTAATTTAGCTCCATCTAAAGTTCTTTGCATACTACCAATACCCACACCAGCTGCTAAGTTTCCATCTGAACCTACAGGTTGACGATACGATAAGGTTAAACGAGGAACAAGCGTTGTTTCAAAACCCAATTCGTCTCTCGCAATGGTTCCACCAATGCCAATTCTTTGATTTTTTCCTAAACTTGCGTTGATAGAGCCAACTAAGTTGGTTGGGGCAGCACCCTGCGCTAAGCCATTAACCGTTTGACCGCCAAAGCCAGTCCATTGCGTGCGATTTAGCAAGGTTACACAAATTTTCCCATCGGTTGCGCCTGCGTAGCCTGCATTAAACAGTAATTTATTGTACATAAATTGGCTGTAATGCGGATCTTGTTGTGCCCTTAAATCTTTAGAAATTAGTAGGACAGCGAAAGCAAAAATAAGTGTTGTAAAGTGTATCCTCATCCGTAGTTTCTTATAATTTGTAAATCTAACGAATTACGAATTTAAAAATTATAATGAATAAAAGAAGCCTTAACCTAAATTTTGTAGAAAAAATTTTATAGTAGACACTTTCAAACCCCCTTATTATGCGCTTCGGTATACTTATCTATAGCCATAATCATACTTGGAAATAGGGGCGTTGGGGCTTGTATATTAACCACCAAACTTGCTTCTAACATGGCTTTTATGGTTGTTGCACCAAAACCAGCTATGAGGGTTTTATTTTGTTTGAAGTCTGGAAAATTCTCGAAAAGCGAACGAATATCGGCAGGACTAAAAAATGCTATGATATCATAATTTACATGCGTTAGGTCGCTCAAATCTGAAGATTTAATGCGATAGAAGTAAGCTTCTTTAAAATGAATCTTACTTTTCTTCATAAATTTTTCTATGTCTTGTTTACGCCAATCGCTGCAGGCAAACAGGTATTTTTCTGTTGCGTGGTTTTTAAAGAGCGGAAACAATTCTAATTCGGTTCCTTTACCTACAAATACCTTACGCTTTCTTACTTGAATATACTTGGCTAAATAATTGGCAATACTTTCATTCACGCAGAAGTACTTCATTTCGGCAGGCATTTCTAATTTTAATTCTGCGCACATACGGAAGAAGTGATCTACCGAATTTCTTGAATTTAAAATGATGGCCGTATATTCTGAGATGTTAACTTTCTGTTGTCTAAACTCTTTGGCGCTAATAGGTTCAACTTGAATAAATGGCCTAAAATCCATCTTCAATTTATACTTTTTCTCTAGTTCAAACCACGGCGATTTCTCACTCTCTGGGCGAGGTTGCGAAATAAGTATACTTTTTATTTTAGAAGCTTTTACACTACCAGCCATTAATAAATATCTTTAAAAGAATCAGCCAAGGTACAATTTCCAAGCTGCAAAAGTACAAAATTATGTAAATAAATTGTTCTTTACTTTGGCTCAGACTCATTAATATATTTTTTATTTGCCTGTAAATCACTGCTACAAATATGCTAATGAGGATGATAGCCTCTATGGCAGACCTTGCATCTTCTCCTGGAATGTAGAGATAAAGTAGATTGAAGAACACCAAAACCACCCCTAAAAAGTTATTTACAACTAAAGTATTGAAGAGCAGAATTGAACTTAAGGTTTTCATTCCAGACAATTGCCCTATTATAAAACTGGCAAATGACTTAACCAAATAGGCGATTACAAGCACCAAAACTTGCTTCCATAAAATAAAGTGGTAATCGGCTATTTCTAATAAATGATTTTGTTGGCTATAGTTGACCCAAAATAAAGAAATACCAATAAGAAAATTGAGAAATAAACTAATTTGAATAAAAAGGTAATTACCTAATTTTTCTGTGTAGGCTATTAAATTAGGTTGCAATTCTCCAGCAGAAGTTAATAGTTCATCGAATCGTTTAATGTTAGATAGCCTTATAAAAGCCAATAGCACTAAGGTTAGCCCAAGTACCCAAAATTTCCATTTATCTTGTTTAGGCGAGCGGTGCTTAATCATTTTAATACCTGGCAAACTTCTTTCCTTACCTACCTCTTCAAAAGCAATTGCATTGCCGGTTATCGTTTCATTTAGAAAAAATAGTTTTCGCAAGATTTTTTCATTTTTTAAACTATCCAAAAATTCTGAACCAGAAGAAGTAAAGGTATCCTTTCCAATGCTAATACTGTCTAATTTAAGCACTAAAGTATCTGTATTAATAGCAGCCACAGAGTCTTTCTTTCCCCAGCAAATTAAGGGCAATAAAACAATGAAAGCTATACTTAGAATTCTTATTTTCACTTTAAAAATAGTTCACCAAACCAAAATGTAATTTAGCACTTCTCCATTGAGGTGGATTACCCTTTTCACTGCCAACTGCATAATATAAAGACAATACACCAGCGCCTGTTTCTAGGTTCATACCAGCACCAAAACCATAGGGTAAATCCGATTGCCTTACACTGGCAGCAGTATTTTGATACCAAGCTCCATTAAAGAAGAGCAAGAAATTAGAGTTTTGCTGAAATAGGTATCTCATTTCTAAGGTTGCAATGGTAAATGCGTTGGCAAAAATACTTTGTTCATCGAAACCTTTTAGTGTTTTTAATCCACCGATACGATATAAATCATTGAAAAAGAGTTGGCGATTATACACTACCCCTCCCCTAGCCTGGGAAAATAAAACCCAATTCTTAGAAACTGCAAGATAATGTGCTATCCATAAGTTGGCTTTGTATTGTAAACTTTGCATGGATGCAGAATCATAAACAGTATAACTTTTACCTTCTTGATTTTGAAATACAATATTTTCAATAGCATCATTTTGTAAAATTTTTCTTTGACCCAAAGCCACTGGCTTAGCTAAAGACTTAGGAAGACTTTTTTTACAGCCAAAATCGCCTACCTCTGCAGAGCTTTTAATTGCATGCTTTCCGTCCCTATAAAAATTAACAAAGCGCTTAAACAAATCTGACTCAAGGTAACCATGCATTTCAGCGCTAATGCTATAGCGTTGCAATGATTTTATTCCATTCTCTAAACTGCTAGGCACAACGAGATCTGCAATATTTGCCCCTTTTTTAACTAATTCATCCACCATTTTTTGAGATCCAGATTGCACTGCATAATGC
>VEQB01000307.1 GCA_018883485.1 Bacteroidota bacterium | reverse complement strand
CAATACGTGTCACCAATATTTAAATTAACTATAGCTAGCCCCGATATGTCGCCATATTCCATACCAATCTTCAGTGCTTCCTGATAGTTTTCCAATGCTTTTTTATAGTTTCCTGCATGGTTATATATGGTGCCAATATTATTATACGAACCTAAAAGCCCTTTTCTATCATTTAATTCGTTACGTAATTTAAATGCGGCTATATGGTATTTTAAAGCGTCATCATAATTCCCAATTTTTGAACTAATGTTGCCCAAATTAGAGTAAGAACGCGCCAATCCCTTTTTGTCTTTTAATGCTTCTCTTATTTTGAGTGCTTCTAAATGGTTTTTTAAGGCCTCCGGATAGTTTGATAAGTTGTTGTTTACAAGGCCAATACTACTAAAAGCAATAGCAACTGCCTCTTTGTAATCTATTTCCCTACCTATTTTAATTGCTTTATCAAGGTTTTGTAGCGCCAAACGATATTCGCTTTTCTTTTGATACAATTCACCAAAGAGGTTATAAGAATTTACTTCACCTCTTTTAAAATTTAGTTTTTGGGCTAGCGCCAACGCTTCAATTGTAATTAGCTCCGCCTTTTTAAAATCAGCTTTATATATTAATGCTGAAGATAAAATATTTAATATATTTACCCTTGTAGTATCAATTTTAAAATAGTTTTTTTTAGGGGCTAAAGCTCTTAAATTTTGGTTTTTCGTTAATTCATTTTCTAAAGAATCAATAATATTAACCTTAGTTTGAGAATGGACATAATTAACTATACAAAACAGGGATAGAAAAAAAAAGAAATATGCTATTCTCATATAAAACTTACTTAACAATATAGTTTATAAGCAAGCTACGTTTTTTTAAAAATAAAAATAAAAGGGACGAAATGCATATTTTTGTACACCATCTAATTGTTTAGCCTTTTATAAACTAATTCACGCTCCTGTCTGCTCAAAGGAATTTTTAAATCACCCACAGCGATAAAATTGGAATTAAATCCGGTAACATGGTTTAAATTTACAACATATTGCCTATGACATTTTATGAATGACTCAGGTAATTTTTCCATTAATTTTTTTAAGGAACTCCTTAGGGTATATTTTTTATCTATCGTTATTATATCTACATAGTTCTTGTCTGATTCAAACCACAAAACATCTAGAATGGGGATTTTAACGTAATATTTTTTTTCTTTAAAAATTAAATTTTTACCTATAAAAAATTCAAAATCCTCCTCTTCCATAATTTTCAACTCATCCCGTTTCTCAACCTCCTCTTTAGTGGAATAAAAATTAAACAAGGCCACTTCTATGGTTGCTAATAACAAAGTTTCGTTAAATGGTTTTAACAAAAAACCTATGGGTTTGGTATGCTTCACCTTTTTAATTGTTTCAGAATCGCAGTAAGAAGTTAAATAAATAAAGGGAATCTCATGGTTTTTATTTATGTAGTCAGCCAAATCTAGCCCCGTATGTTTATGATTTAAATTAATGTCGAGCATTACTAGATCTATTCTTTTCTGATTAATGGTTTCTATTGCTGTAGCATAACTATTGGCCCTATACACACTTTTATAGCCAACGGCTTCCAAGGTTTCTTTCAGGTCTTGTGCTATCATAACCTCGTCTTCTACAATTAGTATTTTGAAAGATGTATTCATCAATTTTTTATATTCCCCGAATTTAAGATAAATGCAATAATTTGATAAAAAAAATACAAAACCAAAAAGTTGGATAATGAAACTATTTGGCCACCTACAACTTTTCTTGACTTTCCACAAAATTAATCATTGGGGAAATAAGTTTGGTTGGAAATTGGAAACTGATTTTACTTTTATGAAGTTTACTTACCCTATTTTAGTCTATTTAGAAGATTGTATATACCACCCGCCATTGTGTAGTTTTAAAAATTTAGTATTTCATAAAATCGATTACACATGAAATAAATTTTCTGAATGATTATTTTAAGCTTTAAGTTTATTCCACTGAAGATGCTTGTGAATTATGTTATTACATAAACCACAGCAATAATATTTCGTAATCCGTAATGGCTTCTTAATCCAACATCTTCTATATTCAAATGTAAATTCATTTGTATCAATATTAGCTTTGAATCCTTTTTTATAATAGAACTACTACCTGTACCTTATTTTCATGTGGTATTTACCTTACCAGATGCCATTAATGCGCTTGCTATACACGCTCCTAAAATGGTATACGAAATCCTTTTCGATGCAGCGTGAGAAACCTTGCAACAATTTGGGAAGAACAAAAGAGTGCAGATGGGCATGGTTTCTATCTTACATACTTGGGGTCAAAACTTAAGCTTGCACACTAAGAGGTCTTTTGGTAGCGCTCATGCTGTGGTAGAATGCCTTGGATGTTACACACATAAATTAACCATCAGCAATCATCGTATCAGGGCGATTGATGCAGATACCATCACCTTTAGTTATAAAGATTACAAGCAAAAGGCTGTTAAAAAAGAAATAACGCTAACACATGCCGAGTTTATCAGAAGATTTGGCATGCATATTCTCCCCAAAGGCTTTTATTTCTAAATGCCCGCATTGCAAAACGGGCAACCTGCGCACAATTTTGGTGTTTTACAACCGCGGACCACTTGATCCATAAAATCCCATCACGAAAAATACATAACACTTATTTTAGTACACATAAGCGGTTTTCCCGCATAATGCGGGACAGGCTATTCAACCGGAGTTTATCTCATATGATTAATTATTTTTATAGGAATTCTATGATTTTCAATTCATGGCTTGGCCTGCAGCCACTAAGAAACGCTAGCTGTTAGGTGCTGGTGGTTCATTTCCAGAACTGTTTTACTTTATAATTTTTAAACAATTAATCCCGAGTTATAACTACTAAATTTTCTGATATTGCTTGAGCTATAATAAGCCTGTCGAAAGGATTGTTATGATGCACTGGTAAATTTGATAATTGTAAAAGATGTTCGAAGTTTATTGGTATTATCTCAATTTGATTTTGGTCTACAAATTCGAATAAATCTTTCAAAGAAATTCCAAGATCTAATTTACTATTTTGAAGTTTAATCGTTACTTCCCATAAACTTACGGCACTCAAAAAACTAGATTGATGAATATCTTTGATTATGCTTCTTGCCTTTTCTGGCAGCTGTTTATCGCCTGAAACAAATCATAATAAAGTGTGTGTGTCAAGTAAATATGCCATTACATATAATCCTTAAACTCGTCCAATGGTTCATCAAAATCTGGCGAAAGGATAATCTTACCTTTGGCAAATCCGAATTCACGTTCTTTAAGTTTTCATTTTAAGAATGTCAACGGCAATGGTGCCAAACCCGTTTTGAACCGAAACCTTACAGGAATTTCTATCTTCATGGTTCAATTTATATAATAGGATAGAGGCTTATATTTTGTCGATTTCAGTCAACACAGC
>VEQB01000306.1 GCA_018883485.1 Bacteroidota bacterium | reverse complement strand
CCTTTACAGATTGTGAAGTAAGTATATCTCCAAATGCTTGTGTAATTGTTGACGAAAAACCGGTATTTATTGGCGTAGATGAATTGCTAAAAATCTCTACAGAAAAGACCAAAGACCTATTGCGACAAGAACTAGAAATTAAGAAAAATGAACTAGAAGAGCAATGGCATTACAGCAGCATCGAAAAAATATTTATTGAAAAAAGAATCTACCGCGAAATAGAAGAAAGTGAAAGCTTTGAAGAGGTAATTGATACCATCTGGAAAAGCATGAACAAACACAAAAAGTTGTTTCGCCGCGAATTAACAGAAGACGATATTCTGCGCTTAACCGAAATTAAAATTAAACGCATTAGTAAGTATGATTCGTTTAAGGCGGATGATATTATGCGTGGTATAGAAAAGCAATTAGAGGAAGTTAAGTACAACTTAGAGAACCTAA
Source organism: Bacteroidota bacterium (assembly GCA_018883485.1). Lineage (GTDB taxonomy): Bacteria > Bacteroidota > Bacteroidia > UKL13-3 > UKL13-3 > B1. The sequence continues at coordinate 2,991 of VEQB01000306.1, read as the reverse complement.
AAGCTTATGCCATTAAGTATTTTGAAACACTTTTGAAGAAATACGGCAAAGACCGCGAGCGTAAAACAGAAATTCGCACTTTTGATACTATAGACTCTAAACAAGTTGCCATAGCTAACCAAAAATTATACGTAAACCGTGAAGAAGGTTTTGTTGGTTTTGGCTTAAAGAAAGATGAGTTTATTACCGAGTGTTCTGACCTAGACGATATCATTGTTTTTAGAAAAGATGGAAAAATGATTGTGAGCAAGGTTCAAGAAAAAGCATTTATAGGTAAGGATATATTGTTTGTAGATGTGTTTAAAAAGAATGATGAACGCCGCATCTATAACATGATTTATTTGGATGGAAAAACCAAAACTAGCTACGCCAAAAGATTTCCTGTTACAGGTATAACTAGAGATAAAGAATACGACTTAACACAAGGAAGCAATGGCTCTAGGGTGCTTTATTTTACAGCAAACCCAAGTGGAGAAGCAGAAGTTGTTAGCATTACCTTAAGCCCATTGAGCCATGCTCGCAAACTCAGCTTCGATTTTGATTTTGCCGAATTGGCCATTAAAGGCAGAGGAGTACAAGGAAATATCATTAGTAAATATCTGGTTAAGGGAATCAAGCTTAAATCTAAAGGCGTTTCTACTTTGGGTGGCATAGACCTTTGGTACGACCCTGCAATTGGTAGAATCAATACCAATCAACATGGAAATTTTATTGGTAATTTTAGTGGTTCAGACCAAATTATTTCTATCTATAAAGATGGCAATTATGAGTTAACTAATTTTGATACTTCTAACCATTTTGAATTTGAACAGCTCTTGCACATTAGTAAATTTAAACCACAGCGCCCACTTAGCGTAATTTATTTTGATGCCAAAGGCAAGCAATATAACCTTAAACGCTTCTTGATTGAGACACTTACACAAAACAAAAAGTTTATGTGCATCCCTGAAGAAAAGGACAATTATATTTTATTGGCAAGTGACTTAAAAAATCCAACTATAATACTTACTACTGGTAAAGGTAAAACCATTAAAGAGGTACAACTTAATCTGGCCGAGGAGATTGAAGTGAAAGGGTGGAAGGCTATAGGAAATAAGTTTGCTGGAATAGATTTAAGCAAAATAGAATTGTTACCACCAGATCCGCAAGATGAAATTGAAGAACAAATTCAAAGTGAAATAGAAGGAGAGGAGATTGCTGTGAACCTAGACCTATTTCATCAAGAAGAAGAAAAAATAAAGAAGCTTTTAGAAGATGATGAAGAAGAGGTTAAGCCTAAGTCATCTAACAAAAGTCCTAAGAAACCTAAACCAGACTCGGATCAACCTAAACTATTTTAAAGTTTAGATTTAATTTCTGAGTAATCAATTTCGAAATGCGTACTTTCATGTATGCATTTACCTTGTTTAATCAGCAGTGCTTGAGGAGATTGGTGCTCAATATTGTATCTATTCGCAATTTCGTTAGAAATAGGGCGATAGGTTAATAAGTCTAAGTAATAAGCAGGCAGAAGGGTTTCGTCTTCTGGCTTGTACTGCCTTTCAAATCTATTTAACGCGGTAGAACTGATGCTACAACGGGTGCTATGCTTAAAGATTAAAACAGGTTGAGTATTGCTCAACCTGTCTATTTCTTCTAATTGTTCTATGCTGTTTAGTTTAATCCAATTCATAATTTAGGCTACTGGAGAATGTTTAGCGGCTAGGTATCTTTCTGCATCTAAAGCAGCCATACAGCCACTACCTGCTGCAGTTACCGCTTGTCTGTAAACTTTATCCTGAGCATCGCCACAAGCAAATACGCCTTCTATATTGGTTTTACTAGTGCCTGGAACAGTTAATAAATAACCAGTTTCATCCATATCTAAAAAGTCTTTAAACACATCTGTATTTGGCTTATGGCCAATTGCCACAAAGAAACCTTGTACATCTATGTTACGCATTTCTCCTGTAGTTGCATTTTTTATGCGTGCACCATCTACTTTGGATTCACCCAAAATTTCATCGGTTACAGAATTAAACAACACTTCAATATTTGGGGTATTTAATACGCGGTGTTGCATGGCTTTAGAAGCTCTAAACTCATCACGTCTTACAATCATGTATACTTTGCTACAAATTTTGGCTAGGTAAGAAGCCTCTTCACAGGCAGTATCTCCAGCACCCACAATAGCAACATCTTTACATTTAAAGAAAAAACCATCACAAACGGCACAAGCACTAACGCCTCTACCATTTAATTTTTCTTCTGAGGGAATGCCTAACCATTTGGCACTTGCACCTGTAGCAATAATGACAGTCTCGGCCAAAATTTCATGGTTTTCATCTGCTATTACTTTATACGGTGGTTTACCACTAAAGTCAACCGAGGTAATCATTCCATAGCGCACATCAGTTCCAAAACGTTCTGCTTGTTTGCGAAATTGTTCCATCATTTCTGGCCCCATGATACCATCTGGATAACCCGGATAATTCTCAACATCGGTGGTAATAGTGAGTTGCCCGCCGGGTTGCATACCGGCATACATAATTGGTTTCATATCTGCGCGCGCTGCATAAATTGCTGCAGTATATCCAGCAGGCCCTGAACCTACTATTAGACATTCAATTTTTTCTGGTGTATTCATATTAGATATTTTACTTGCATTTATAGTTTCAATAATCATGCTTTAATTTTAAAATTAAAAAACAAAGTGTTAAAGTTTGTTGGTATGGTGATGGTTGAAAGTTTTTTTAAGAGATTTAGAAGATTATATGTAACAATAAAAGTTAGTTAAAAGAATGTTTTTTTTAGATAGGTTTATCAACCAACGGTCGATACATAAAGGATGTTTGGTTTAAAATGGAACACCTCTCTACGGCGCTCGAGGGCCGCCTTTCGACCAAGCCTAGGATATTTTGCCTTGCTGGCGAAAAGCTAACACTAAGCAACAAAGAAACGGTTTTGAATTAGTGTGAGAATTAATGCTGCTTGCTTAAGCTAGGTATGGCA
>VEQB01000305.1 GCA_018883485.1 Bacteroidota bacterium | reverse complement strand
GAGTGGTATTCATGACGAAGGTCAAAAAGCGGGTGATGATGCCATTAGAGTGCTTACTGCTGATGGACTTGAGGTAACCATCGACCTTACGGTCTTGTACCGTGTTGTGCCCACTGAAGCACCTCGTTTGTTGAAGGAAACTGGTTTAGACTACAATGATAAAATTGTTCGTCCATTGACTAGAACTAAAATCAGAGACAATTCCGTTTACTATGATGCCGTTTCATTGTATTCAATAAAACGTGATGAATTCCAAACACGCATTTTCAATAGTATTGAGAAAGATTTTAAAAACCGTGGTTTGATATTGGAGCAATTGTTGGTGCGTAACATCACATTACCAGCATCTGTAAAAGCTACCATCGAATCAAAAATAAATGCTGAGCAAGATGCGCAGAAAATGCAGTTTGTATTGCAAAAAGAAAAGCAAGAGGCAGAACGCAAAAGGGTAGAAGCGCAGGGTATTGCAGATTACCAGCGCATCATTAGTAGTGGCTTAACAGATAAGCAATTGCAATATGAAACCATTAAGGCAAATTTAGAATTGGCTAAGTCGCCCAATGCCAAAGTGATTATTATGGGTAAAGGAAATACCCCCGTTATTTTAGATTCTAAATAGTTGCAGGGCTTAATTCAATTTTAACCATGCATGGTTTCTCGTTTTCCATAATTCCCAATGATTTCATTTTCGTAGGCAAGCCATTCTTTCCAACGCTTCTCTACATCTACACCAATCCCATACTTTCTAGCATAACCTATAAAAACGGTATAATGATTGGCTTCACTTTCCATTAAATCACGATAGAAGGCGGCTAATTCTTCATCTTTAATATTTTGAGAAAGTATCTTAAATCGCTCGCAACTTCTAGCTTCAATAAGCGCTGAAAAGAGCATTCGGTCTACAAAAGCGGCTACTCTACTTCCACCTTTAATCTGAAATTTCATCAAATCGTTTACATATTCATCTTTTCTTTCTCTATGTAAAACCAAGCCTCTTTTTTTTATCAATTCATGTACTCTATCAAAATGCTCCACTTCTTCTTTGGCAATGTTTAACATATCTGTAACCAAATCTGGGTGTTCAGAATTATTGGTAATAATAGAAATTGCATTGCTTGCCGCTTTTTGTTCGCACCAAGCATGATCCGATAAAATACTTTCAATATTTTGTTCTACAATATTTACCCATCTTGGGTCGGTTGGAAGTTTTAAGCCTAGCATAAAATTAAAATAGAAGCGCAAAAATAGGTTTATTTGCAAATATGCCCCAGCCCATCTTATTAATCATAGGTTATGTTTGGCCCGAACCCACTTCTAGTGCAGCAGGATGCCGCATGATGCAGCTTATAGAAATCTTTACCAAGGCTAATTATTCCATTTGTTTTGCTACTCCGGCGCAAAAAAGTGGTTTTGAATTTCCTTTAGAAAGCATTGGTGTTCAAACCCAAGAAATCTTACTAAACGCTAATAGCTTTAATGTATTTGTAAGAAACTTACAGCCCAATATTGTGCTATTTGATAGGTATATGATGGAGGAGCAATTTGGGTGGCGCGTAATAAAAGAAGCACCCCATGCCTTAAGAATTTTAGATACAGAGGATTTGCATTTTTTGCGTTTTGCTCGACAAGAAGCTTACAAGTTAGCGGTTGAACCGAGTCTTAAAATGCTGCAAAATGATTTGGCAAAACGTGAAATAGCTGCCATTTTTCGGAGTGATTGTACCTTAATCATTTCTATGGCAGAACAAGAATTATTAATAACGCATTTTGGGGTCAGTAACAATTTGCTTTTGTATTTACCTTTATTGTTTGAACCTAATATTTCTAAAAGAAAGGGCTTCGAGGAGAGACAAGATTTTATGTTCATTGGTAATTTTTACCATGAACCTAATTGGCATGCGGTGAATGTGCTTAAAAAAGAAATATGGCCACTTATTCGTAAACAATTGCCAAATGTTAATTTACATATTTATGGAGCCTACACCTCAGAGAAGGTAAAAAATTTGCATCAACCAAAGGATGGGTTTATAGTAGAGGGCAGGGCAGAAAATGTTTTTAAGGTAATGAAAGAGGCTAAGATTTGTTTGGCTCCCTTATACTTTGGTGCCGGACTCAAAGGCAAATTACTAAATGCCATGGATGCAGGAACGCCAAGTATTACAACAACAATAGGCGCAGAAGGAATAGCAACAAAACAAGAATGGCCGGGAGCAGTAGAAGATCAATTATCTCTTTTTGCTGCCTCGGCCATTCATTTATATCAAGATAAAAAGGCTTGGGAAATCTCCCAAAACAAGGGCTATACTATCTTAGCTCAATCTTTTTATCGTTCACTTTTTGAACCTATATTTCTTCAAAGAATTTTACAATTGCAAGAACAATTGCAGGCACATCGTGAGCAGAACTTTATAGGTGCCATGTTACAACATCATCTTTTAACTAGTACCAAATACCTAAGTAAGTGGATACAAGAAAAGAATAAGGTATAATTACCAAACATATTGTTTTTTATTCATTAATAGGGCTTCACCAGTAATGGTTTCTGCTCCAGTGGCTACATCAATTACTTTAGTTTCATATAACACACGATTCTTCTCAGGGAAAATTTCCTTTACCGTAATTACCGCGCGGTAAGGTGTGTCTACAAACATTGGCTTAAGAAAAGTATTGTTCTGTTTCATATAGATATGTCCATCTGCATAATATAAAACACCAAAAACTTTGGTAAAAACGCTTGCACTATAGTGACCATGAATGATATTTCGGCCAAACATGCTGTTTTTTCCTGCCTCTTCATCTATATGCAGAGGATTAACATCTCCGCTAATTTGCGCATAAAGATTTACGTTTTCTTGGGTAAATGTGATGTCATGTGTAAATACATCTCCTACTTTTGGTGCTGTCATTGTTTTAAAAATTTATGCGAAGTTGACGGATTTTAAGCAGATTTTTTCCTATTTTTTTTGAAAATTAATTAAAAATAAAACCGTTTTTGAAGTAGTTCAAATAATTTCTTTCTTAGAGCAGTAAAGCCTTAAGGCTAATTTTAGATAAATTAATAAAAATTATATTGAAATTAAATAAAATATACTATTTTTGCGCCCGAATTGGGGGATAGAAATTATCTACCTAATGTTACAAAAAAGATATCCAAAAAAATGGAAAATAAAAACATGTTCGAAACTTTTGCTGATATGCAAAAACAAGCTGCAGAAACAATGCAAAAGGCAATGTTAAACGGTGGAAATATAGATTTCAATTCAGATTTATTTAAAAAATGGTATGAAAGCCAAATGTCTTGGTTTAATCAAGGTATGCCTAACATGGGAAGTTCGAACAACACCACCGAAAATGTGATGAATATGTTCAACTCATGGAAGAGCACTATGAGCAATACTTACAACGAAATGTTAAACCACATGAATAATGGTAC